>JABSRK010000048.1 GCA_013213915.1 Planctomycetota bacterium | reverse complement strand
ATCACGTTGGACCGCGCACGCATCCTCGCCCGATTGGGAGTTGACCGCATCTCGGTCGGCGCCCTCACCCACTCCGTCCAGGCCCTCGACCTGGCGATGGAGGTGGACCCGCTCCCATGATCCCCCGAGCACTCCGGCGCTCCCGCGTCCTCGAACTCCTCGGGGACGAAAGCCCGTACGCCCAGGACCTGCACGTCCTCGGAGTCGTCGACTCGACCTCGGACCTCGTCCTCGAACGCGCCCGGCACGGAGCGACGGACGGACTCGTCATCGCGGCCCAGGGACAACGCAAGGGGCGGGGCCGGCGCGGCACGGACTGGACGTCACCCGCCAGGCTCGGGCTGTGGTTCTCCGTCCTCGTCGCCCCACCGCCGAGCGACCGCCGCCTACTCGCTCCCGCGGTCGGACTCGCCGTCGCTGGGGCCATCGGGACCTGCGGCGTGACGGTGAAACTCAAGTGGCCGAACGACGTGCTCCTCCCTTCCGGCAAGGTAGCGGGGTGCCTGGTCGACCTGGCGGACGACAACGCGGGAGCGCCATTCGCGGTGGTCGGTATCGGTATCAACACCCACCTCGACCCGGAGGAGGATCTGCCGGCCGGCACGACCCAACCAGTCACGTCCGTCGCTGCCGCCAGTGGACAGGACGTCGACCGCGAGGCGCTGATGGCATCGACCCTCGATGCGCTGGCGCGGTGGCTCGATGTCGCGCGCGCCGGCGACGCCGAGGCGATCGTCGCGGCGTGGGGCCCCTACGACCTGCTCCTGGGGCGCACGATCACGGCAATGGACGGCGACCGCGAGGTGAAGGGCCGCGTCGTGGCGGTCGATCCCGTAGTGGGAATCCACGTGGACACGGGCACGGGCGTGCAAACGCTCCGCAGCGAGACGACGCACGTGCTGGCTACAGAGCCCTGACTCTCATCTGAGGACCGCGTCGTTGATGACGTGGAAGGGCAGCAGGTAGTTCCAGTCGCGAGCGAGAGGCTCCATGCCTGGAAGCATGCCCTTCTCGGCGATCTGCCCCGCCGCGTGAAGGGCGGCGGCGCGGGTGCGGTCGGTGATGCGAGGCCCCTTCATCAGGCTGACCAGGATGTCGATGCTGGCCAGATCGCGGACGGACGCGAGGGACTGCACCGCCTGCACGCGGGTGATGGTCGATCCACCCTCGAGCACCAGCGCTTCCAGTATATCCAGCGAATCGCGGTCGCCGAGAAGACCGAGGGCGAGACCGATGTTTGGCCGCAGCGCCGGGTGGCGGATGCGCTCCAGTTCGCGGCGGAACGGAACACGCGCGTCCCGGAAGTTCATCAGACCGGCCGCGATGGCGGCCGACGCGCGCAACTCCACGTCGCTGCGGCTCAGCGCGATGTCGACGAGTTGGGGACCGTAGCCCACATCATCGAGGAGCCCCAAACCGAGCGCCAAGGCGCTCTTCGTCGACGGATTGAGGCCCTTCTTACCGATGCCGCGGCGCAGCAACTCGACCGCTTCCTTCGCGTCAGCGATGCCGAGGGCGAGGGCTATGAACCCACGGGCCGCAACCATCCCGCTCTTGCGCCTGTAGTGCTTCGCCAGCTGGGTGCGCGCCTCAGACGTACCGATCCGTCCCAACGCGATGGCAGAAAAGTGACGCACCATCTGGTCCCGGTCACGATCGAGGGACATTTCGAGTGCCTCGACGACCCTGCGCGAGAGGCGATCTAGGTGGCTGGCCTCCGTAGCGGCCCGACGCTCCACATGGGCGAGGTGATCCTCGAAACACCGGCGCGCCTCGGAGCTCAGTGTCCGGTCCGCCTCCCACGTAGAGAGCTTCTTCACCAACCCGTCCCGACGCGACCACAGGGGCGAGACGTAGGGGACTTGTCCCAGGGCAAGCGCGGCGGAACGACGGACGTGCACCTCGGAATCTCGTAGCAAGCGCAGCAAATCGGGGACGAGGGTCCGGTCCGCCTGCTTCCCGAGTGCCAGCGTGGCGACGCCGCGCAGATCCCCCGCATTGCCTCGCTGACGAACGAACTGCATGAGCGTAACGATCGCGTCTGGGTGCGGGATGAAACCGAGTGCGTACAGCGCCGAGGCCACCAGGTTGCGGTTCGCCCCCTGCCGATAGAGCACGGACGCCAGCGGCGCCAGCGACGCCGGGTCGCGCTGAATGGCCAACGCGAGGGCCGCGACTGCGCGGTCCGTGTCCTGCTTCCTGTTCGACGACACGTACGCGTGCAGCACCGGCAGCGCCGTACCATCACGTGTGAGCCCGAGGCCCAGCAAGGCAAGTTGGCGGACGTACCCGTTATTGACCTTGGTCATGCGCGCGAGTCGGCTGACATCGTCGGACCCGCCTACCTTGCCGAGGGCGAGCGCTGCTTCGCCCCGCACGACCGCGCTGGGGTCCTCCAGCGACGTGCGCAAGATCGGCAGCAACATGTCTCCGACGGTCGCGCGATGGAGAAAAATCGGCGACGCCAGCTGATCCTCGATCGTTCCGCCCAGGAACGTGTCCCCAGATATTTCGGTGCTCTGCGCCCGCGCCGCGAACGTGCGGCTGACGTCGAGGTAACGGTCGCGATTGAGCGTCCACCAGTTCTCCCAGCGGTCATACGCAAACGGGAGCCCATGCGGTGTGCTCCTGGTGCGACCGACAGGCATTGGCTTGCCGCTGGGGTTTGTCGGTGGGCCAGGAGGGGGGCCCGGGCCAACAGGCGGCGCCGGGAGTCCGGGGCCTGGCGGATTCGCCGGGGGCGCGGTCACGCCGACCGGGGTCGGGCGACCGGGCCAGGGAAGGGTCGGCCGTCCAGGACCCGTGGCGGGACCGCCCCCGCTCCCAGTGCCAGCTGGATCGCTCGGCACGCCACCGCCGCTACCGGGCTGGCCGGGGTTGCCGAGCACACCACCACCCACGGCGCCGGGCGAAGGCAGGGTGCCGCCCCCGACAGGGGCGTAGGTACCGGTGGAAGGGGGACGGGGCCCGAGGGTGGGCGACGACCCCTGAGCCGAAACCACCGCGGCCGCGGTCACGAGAATCAACAGGGTCGCCAGGGTGCGGATCTGCATCGAGTCCTCCGATCGGAGTCCGTCCGCCACGATCCGCGCAAATGCCGGACCTGGGCGCACTTCCCGTCCCCCATACGTCCCAAATCCCTCGCGAAGCGAGGCGCCATGAACCGCGGCCTGGGCGCCAAAGGACCAAGCTCTCGCTCAAACCCTTGTCACTCCCCGACTTGGAATGATACCTAAAGGCGCCAGGAAAACGCCGCATGGACGCCGCGAAGCAGCCCTTTTCAGCCCCCGGTCGCCGGGAGGCCACCCGACGCCTCCTCGGACGTGCGATCCGATACCGAGGGGTGATCGTTGCCGCACTCCTGTCGTCGATGATCGCGGGTCTCGCACAAGCGTTTCCCATCCTCCTCCCGAAGCTGTTCATCGATCACGTCCTCGCCGAACGTCCGGCGGACGAGCAACTCGGCGGGCTCGATCGGTGGATCGTGGAACAGAGCCAGAATCTCGCCGACTCCCTCGGACAGGGGGCGGCGGACGACCGCCTTCAGGTGGCGTGGCTGGTCGCCGCCCTGATCGTCGTGATGGTCACCCTCAGTTCGGTGGCCCGGTTCCTGAACGAGTACCTCTCCAAGTACCTGGCGACGCTGGTTGTTCGTGATCTCCGCAACGACCTGCTCGCCCGCATCGTCCGTCTGCCCATGGGACAGTTCGTCGGAACCCGTCTCGGAGACGTCGTGTCGCGGTTCTCGAACGACGTCCAGACGACGTACCTGACGATCAACATCTTCGCCTCCGAGATCCTGTTCCAGCCGTTCCTCCTGATCGGCGCCGTGCTCGTCGCATTCTCCCTCAGCTGGCAGCTCGCCCTGTGCGCGCTCGTATCGTTCCCAGTCGTGTTCCTGCCGGTGCTCTTGCTCGGCAAGCTCGTGAACAAGCGCAGCCGGCGAACCCTCGTGTCGCTCGGAGAGGCGACAGAGTCCCTCAACCAGGTCCTCTCAGGAATGCGCGTCGTGCGCGCGTACCGCATGGAAGACGCCGAGGTCGAACGATATCGGGACATCAACACCGGCTGGGCACGCCGCCAGATCCGCCTCGTCCGGACAAAAGCGACGGGCAAGGCCGTCATGGACGCCATCTACGGTGTCGTCCTCGCTGCGCTGTTGGTCGGTGGCTCCTACCTGGTCGTCGGACACCACTGGGGCGTGCAGGGGTCGACGCTCTTGTCCTTCGTCGTCGCCCTCGCGGCGATGTACCGGCCCGTCCGACGCCTTTCGGGCGCCTACAACCGCTGGCAGATGTCGCTGGCCGCCGCCGGGCGCGTCTTCGAGCTCCTCGACGCCGACATCGAAGGTGACGAGAACCCGGACGCCCGCGAGATCGGCCCCATCCGCCGCGAGATCCGCTTCGATCGCGTCGGCTTCGCGTACGAAGGCGGCGGTGGCCCGGTGCTGCGCGATCTGACATTCACCATCACGGCAGGCTCCACGGTCGCTCTCGTCGGACCGTCCGGCTCCGGGAAATCCACCGTCGCGGACTTGATCTTCCGCTTCTACGAGCCCACGACCGGACAGATCACCGTCGACGGCATCCCCCTGTCGGGTGCTTCCCGTTCGAGCCTTCTCACCCAAGTCGCCGTCGTCAGTCAGCAGCCGTTCCTCTTCAACACGACCGTGCGCGAGAACATCGCATACGGACGACCGGGAGCCTCGACGGACGCCATCGAACAAGCAGCCCGGGCGGCCCACATCCATGACGACATCGCGGCGCTGCCGGACGGCTACGACACGGTCGTCGGCGAGCGCGGCGCTCGCCTGTCGGGCGGTCAGTTGCAGCGCATCACCATCGCCCGCGCCATCCTGAAGGGCGCGTCGTTCCTCCTGCTCGACGAGGCCACCAGCAGCCTCGACACCGAGGCCGAGCGGAAGGTCCAGGCCGCGCTCGACAACCTGCTCGAGCAGCGCACGGCGCTGGTCATCGCGCACCGACTTTCCACTGTCGTCAACGCGGATCGCATCCTCGTCATGGAAGGCGGTCGTATCGTCGAGGAAGGCACCCACACCGAGCTCATGGAGCGTCGCGGCGCCTACCGTCGCCTCTACGAAGGCCAGACGGGATGATGGGCCGTGGTCCCAGGTCGATCGCCTTCATCGACTCGGAAACGAAGTCCGCTGAACACGCGCCCGTCACCATCGGCGTGCGTTGATGGGCCCTCGGGCCGCTGTTACGCTCCGCACCGTCCGGCGAGGCCCCAAACCTTGTTGAACGCGAGACTTGTGCGGAGGAGCGCAATCGTGAGGCCCGACGGCCGTGGACCCGACATACTGCGACCCATTCGATTCGAGACGGGCTTCGTCCGCACCGCGACGGGCTCGTGTCTCGCGTCGTTCGGCGGGACGCGGGTCATCTGCACCGTCACCGCCGACGACACCGTGCCGGGGTGGATGGCGGGCCGCGGCCGCGGTTGGCTGACGGCCGAATACGCCATGCTCCCCGCGTCCACCGGCCGCAGGAAACCACGCGACGGTCGCAAGGGCGGCCACGTCGATGGGCGCTCCGTCGAGATCCAACGCCTCGTCGGACGCACGTTGCGTCCATCCGTCGACCTGGAGCGACTCGGAGAGTTGACGCTCCACGTTGATTGCGACGTCCTCGAGGCCGACGGCGGGACGCGAACGTGCGCCATATCCGGCGCGTCCATCGCGCTGGCGGAGGCGCTGGCCGTGCTCGAGGGCGATGGGAAGATCCCGGCTGGATGCCTCAAGAACCGCGTCGCCGCCGTGAGCGTGGGCGTCGTGAACGGAGAGATCTTGCTGGACCTCGCCTACTCGGAAGACAGCCGCGCGGAGAGCGATATCAACGTCGTCATGAACGAGGAGAAGCACTTCCTCGAGGTCCAGGGCACCGCGGAAGGACGTCCGTTCTCGCGGGAAGAACTCGGAACGGCGCTCGATCTGGCCGCCGACGGCATCTCCCGTATCCTCGAAATCGCCCGCGGAGGCGCCTCGTAACCTCATGCGCGTCCTGATCGGCACCGGCAACCTGAAGAAGCGGGACGAGATCGCGCGCATCCTGGAAGACTTGGACCTCGAATTCGTCCTGCCCACCGACCTCGACCCGGCCCCGCCGTCGCCGCAAGAAACCGGCGACACATTCGAGGAGAACGCGCGCCACAAGGCCCTCGCCTACGCCGCCACCACCGGAATCTGGACCATCGCGGACGACTCCGGTCTGGTGGTGGACGCCCTCGACGGACGGCCCGGGGTGCACTCCGCGCGGTACGCCGGCGAAGAAGCGACGGACGAGCAGAACAACGACAAGCTCCTCGCCGAACTGCGCGACGTACCGGAAGAAGAGCGCGGCGGCGGATACGTCTCGGTCATCGTCCTGGCGAACCCCGAACACGTGCTCCTGCAGACACGGGGCACCTGTCGCGGCCGGATCCTGCGCGAACGACGCGGAGACGGCGGGTTCGGATACGACCCGCTCTTTCTCGTCCAGTCGCTTGGTCGGACGTTCGCGGAGCTCACACACGAGGAGAAAGCCCGGATCTCTCATCGCGGAGCAGCCCTGGCAGAATTCAGGCAGGGCCTGCCCCAAGTGCTGCAAACTGCTCGGGATGCATCATGAGCGGAACACCGGCAGAGCACATTCGCAACTTCAGCATCATCGCCCATATCGACCACGGGAAGAGCACCCTGGCCGATCAGCTCCTTCTGCTCACCAACACGATCGATCAGCGCGACTTCCAGAACCAGCTACTCGACGACATGGACCTCGAACGCGAGCGCGGCATCACCATCAAGGCGCGTGCCGTCCGCATGTTTCACGAGAAGAACGGCGTCCGCTACCAGATCAACCTCATTGACACGCCAGGGCACGTGGACTTCTCGTACGAGGTCAGTCGCTCACTCGCTGCATGTGAAGGAGCGCTTCTCGTCGTGGACGCAGCGCAAGGCATCGGCGCGCAGACGGTCGCCAACGCATACCTCGCACTCGAGTACGACCTCGAGATCGTGCCGGTGCTGAACAAGGTCGATCTGCCCAACGCACGCCCCGACGAGGTCGCGATGGAGATCGAGCAGATCGTGGGACTGCCGGCGGAAGAGGCCTTGCACGTCAGCGCAAAGACCGGTGAGGGCGTCAAGGAGATGCTCGACGCGGTCATCGACCTCATCCCCGCCCCTGGCGGCGAGGTGGACGGGGTTTTCCGCGGCCTCATCTTCGACGCCAACTTCGACGACTACCGGGGCGTCATCATCTACACCAGGGTCGTCGACGGCATCGTGCGCGCCCGTGACAAGATCGCGATGAAGAGCACGGGCGCCCACTACGAGGTGCTCGAGTGCGGCGTGTTCGAGCCCGGCATGGTCAAGACCGGCACACTCGCGGCTGGCGAGACGGGCTACCTCATCTGCAACATCAAGCAGCTGGCGGACGTCCACATCGGCGACACCCTCTATTCCACCGGCGCTGAGATCCAAGCGCTGCCTGGATACAAGGAGCCACAGTCGGTGGTGTTCTGCGGCCTCTACCCGACGAACCCGGGTGACTACGACAACCTCCGCAAGGCGCTGGCAAAGCTCCACCTGAACGACAGCAGCTTCCACTATGAGCCCGAGACGTCCGAAGCACTCGGCTTCGGCTTCCGCTGCGGGTTCCTCGGGCTCCTGCACATGGAGATCGCCCAGGAGCGGCTCGAGCGCGAATCAGGGCTCGACGTCGTCCAGACGGCGCCCAACGTCACCTACGAGGTCGTCGATCAGCAGGGCGCGACCACGCGCATCGACAGTCCGGCGAAGCTGCCTGAAGAAAACCTGGTCGACGAGATCAGAGAGCCGTTCGTCACCCTCAACGTCATCACTCCGGTCGAGCACCTCGGCGCCGTCATGGCGCTCTGCGTCGATCGCAATGCGGAGATGCAGAAGCAGGAATTCCTCTCCCCCGAGCGCGTGATGATCTCCTTCGAGATCTCTCTCGCGGAGATCATCTTCGACTTCTACGACAAGCTGAAGTCGATCTCCCGCGGCTACGGAACCATGGACTACGAGATCAAGGGATTCCGCACTGCTCCGCTGTGCAAGCTGCGCATCCTGGTCGGCGGCGAGGAGGTCGACGCGCTCAGCGCGATCGTCCGTAAGGACACGGCGCAGCGCTTCGGACGTCGCCTCATCGAGAAGCTCCGCTCCGAGATCCCCCGACACATGTTCGACGTCCCCCTGCAGGCCGCCGTCGGGGGCCGCGTGCTGGCGCGGGAAACGATCAAGGCGCTCCGCAAGAACGTCACCGCCAAGTGCTACGGCGGCGACATCAGCCGCAAGCGCAAGCTGCTCGAGAAGCAGAAGGCGGGAAAGCGCCGGATGAAGTCGGTGGGCTCGGTCGAGATTCCGCAAAAGGCCTTCTTCGCGGCGCTCAGCATCGCCCGGGATTGACGCCGTGTCCGACCTCCCCCTGTCCCCCACACCCGAACATCTCCAGGACGGGACGCCCAAGGCGCGAACGCCTGGACCCAAGCGCCGAGCCGAGGGCTGGGTCCGCACCACGATCCCGTCGGTAGCCATGTGCTTCATCCTGTGCATGTTCTGCAAGGTGCTCATCGGCGACACCTTCGTGCTACGCACGTCGAGCATGGAACCGACCATGATCGGGCGCCGCGGCGGCGGTGACCGCATCGTGCTGTCCCGGCTGCATACGGAGTTCGGCGGGCCCGAGCGCTGGGATGTCCTCCTGTTCCAGTACCCCAACAATCTCTCCACGCACTACATGAAACGCCTCGTCGGCATGGGCAACGAACAGCTCTTCATTCGCGGCGGCGACCTGTGGGTCACCGACCACGCGTGGACCGGGAGCCTGGAGGAAGGGCGGCGGCGCGGGCGCGTGGTGATCCTCCGCAAGCCCGAGTCGACGCAGCGCGCGCTCACGGACGCGCTTCCGGTTATCGCGGCGGAGGAGATCGCACACTTCGGGGCCGAAGCGTGGAGGCGGCACTGCGCCGTTTCGCTGGGGCCGACGAACCGCTGGACCCCGGACGAAGACCGCGGACACGTCACGGTGGACACGGACGAGCCCGCGCTGGCGTACCTGCTGCGCGAAGCCCGCGACGTGATCCTCGATGGCATGCAGCCAGCCGATCTCAGGACCACGGCGCGCCCCGTCTCCGGCGGCAAGCACACGGTGGGCGACCTGTCCTTCCAGATCGACGTGCGTCCGTATGCCGACGCAGGCCATGTCATCGTCGCGATCGCCGACGGTGTCGGGGGCGTGACGGTCCGCGCCGAGATCGCCGTCGACGGTGCCGTGTCCGGAGGGCCGACGCGCTTGAAGCTCGACGACCGCGTCATCGCGACTTCCCAGGTCCGTATGCAACCCGAATGGTGGTCGAGCATCCGGCTCGAAAACTTCGACGATCGCCTCCGCCTCTCCATCGATGGCACCGACGTCGCCACCCGCGACTACGGCCACCCGGTCGTCACGGAAGGCGCTGAGGCCTCGCGGCCCCCGTCCCAAGTCCGGTTCGGAATCACCCGGGGTCGCGCAGACCTGCGTCCGGTCTCCCTGCATCGCGACGCGTACTACGTCGCCGCCGGCCAGACGCGATTCCTCGTCCCCGAAGGGTGCTACGTGTTCCTCGGTGACAACACCGCGTCCAGCGCCGACTCCCGCTCGTGGCGCCGCACTGCGATTCGCGTGCAGGAGACGGGAGAGATTCTCCACGGCGACTCCCAAGGCGTGACGGCGACGAGCATCATGCTCCACGACGGCAACCCGTGGGCGGAGCCCGATGGGACGTGGCGATTCGCAGACCGGCTGGGGAACATCCACACCTTCCAAGACCCCAGTGAATGGGATGAGGTGGGGACGTGGCCGACGCCGTATGTACGGCGGGAGTGGATCCTCGGGCGCGGCATGTGTGTGCTGTGGCCGCTCGACCGGTTCACCTGGCTGAGGTAAAACGACGTGGACATGAGCGACGAACCCAAGAAGAGCTTCTTTCGGCGCCGCAAGAAGAAGGCCACGGACGAGCTGCCCAAGCGCGGATTCTGGCGCGGCAATCTCGAGGCGTTCACCGTCGCCATCGTCATGGCTCTCGTGATCAAGACGTACGTGTTCGAAGCGTTCCAGGTCCCTACTGAGTCCATGGAACCGACCATCATCGGCCGCACACCGGGCGGCGATCGCATCATCGTCAACAAGTTCAAGTACCAGTTCTCGGACCCCGAGCGGTACCAGGTCGTGGTGTTCCGCTACCCCATGGCGCGAATGGTCAACTACGTGAAGCGTCTCGTCGGTATCTCGGGCGAGCGCCTGAGGATCGGCCACGGGGACATCTACGCGACCCGCGAGGCGGGCGACACCTTCAAGGTCGCGCGCAAGGACAGGGAACTGTGCAGCACGATCTTCATGGAGAACCCGGTCATCCCGGAGAAGTCCACAGACAAGATCAAAGGTGCGTGGGTGCGCGAGTGGTTCCAGGTGCCGGACTCAAAGGTGAAGATCCTCGGCAAGGAAGGCGTCGTGACGATGGACGCGGGAAACGCCGAGTTGATGCTCACCACCAAACCGGGCCGTCTCGTTCCCAAACGCAATGATCGCTACGCCCACGACCGCTCCAGCAAGAAGGACCTGGGGGTCGACGAGCCACTCAGCGATCTCCGGATCGACCTCACCGTCACGCCGTCCAGCGGCGTCAAGACGGTCGCCATCATCCTGAAGGACGGCACCCAACCCAACATGCCGATCCGGCTCGACCTCGCCGTCTCCGGCGGCGGCGCCACGTCCTCGTTGACCCACGGCCCCACTCACGTCGGCAGCAACGGCGACGTGGACGGCGGCAAACTCGCGGACGTCACGCTCCAAGCCGGCGAAGAAGTGGATGTGGCGCTCGAGAACTGCGACGACCGCATCCGCGTCGTGATCGATGGGGACGAGGTCCTGAGCTACGAGTACGTCCAGCACTGGCAGAATCCGCCTCGGGGCGCCCAGAGCCAGGTGAATTTTGGGTTCGTCCACGGCAAGGGCCGGATCAGCAGCATCGCCATCTACCGGGACGTCCACTACATCCAATACAGCGACGACCATCACCCGGGCAAGGAGGCGGTGTTCACGATCCCCGAGGGGTACTACCTCTTCTTCGGGGACAATCCCCCCGGTTCCCTCGACGCCCGCGGCTGGCGCATCATCGGTATCCGCCTGCGCGAGGACGGCAAGATCCTGCTCGGCGACATGGAGGCGGTGTCCGACTCGTTCGAGTGGCCCCGACGGGACAACAACCCGTACTTCCAGACCGAGAAGGGGCCGCCGGGACATTCGACCCCGCTCATTGATCCGAACACCCACCACTTCCTCGACATCTTCGGCAACGAGTGGGACCTGGACTCGGGGAGCTACGACATCCTCCAACTGGCCGGGTTCGGCTTCGAGGATGGGAGCCCCGAGGTCCTCGCATTGCACGGCACCGACCTCACCGAGCCGACGCCGCAACACATCGCCGAGTCGAAGGTCACTACAGCTAAGCTGAAGAACTTCATCAAGCCCGGCGGCAAGGACGTCCAACACGCGTTCGGGCGCTACAGCCGGCTGATGCACTACGTGCCGCGCGAGGACCTCGTGGGCCAGGCGAACATGGTCTTCTGGCCGATCAACCGATGGGGCATCATCCGATGACCGACGACGCCGCGCTCCTCGAGATCAAAGACCTGGTCAAGTCGTACGGTGGACGACGCGTCGTCGACGGGATAGAGCTTCGCGTCGCGTCCCGCGAGATCGTCGGGCTGCTCGGCCCGAACGGCGCCGGCAAGACGACCGCGTTCCGGACGATCCTCGGGCTCATCCGTCCCGACCAGGGACGCATCCAGTTCAACCAGCAGGACGTCTCCCTCCTCCCGGTGTACCGACGCGCGCGCCTCGGCATGGGCTATCTCGCCCAGGATCCCAGCGCGTTTCGCGGGCTCACGGTTGCACAGAATCTCCTCGCCGTCCTCGAGTGGATGCCCGGACTAAGCAAGGAAGACCGAGAGGACACGTGCAACCAGCTCCTCGAGCGATTCCACCTCGAAGCGCGGAGAGACCAACGCGCCGCCCACCTGTCGGGCGGCGAGCAGCGACGCCTCGAAATCGCTCGCGTCCTCGCGCGCCGCCCGACCCTCATGCTCCTCGATGAGCCGTTCGCCAATATCGATCCCCGCACCGTGGAGGAGTTGCAGGAGATCCTCGACACCCTCCGCAACGACGGCATGGGGATCCTCATCACCGCCCACAATGTGCGCGAGACCCTCACGGTTACCAACCGCAGCTACATCATCGTCGATGGCCGCATCTTCCAACACGGCTCCGCGAAACAGCTGGTCGAGGACGAGACGGTTCGCCGTACCTACCTGGGCGAACGCTTCGAACTACCCAAAGGTCTTTGGCCTTGATGTCATTGTGATGCAGAATCAGAAAGCGCCGCCCCGAGGCGGACGCAACGGACCGCGGAGGCTCGTGGGACCAGTGATGCGAACCGGGCGGAAAATGCCCGTTCCGCTACACCTTTAAGCCCCCCGGGGCCGACGAGTCTTGTACCGGCTCAAACCGAAGTTACCGTTCGCAGTTCTCGCCTGACGGCCCGGTCCGTCCGGCGGTGGCCCGATCGGCACGACCCCGCCGCGCTGTCGTCCCCAGGCGGTGGGCAAACCGTGGGGGAAAACGAACATGTCGACCGAACTGCTTTCCGGCCGCGGCCTCAGCGGAGGTCCCGACGACGGGAGTGGAGACATGGCGGCAACGGGGGTGCGACGCATCCTCCTCGTCGATGACGAAGAGGGCATCAGGGAGAGCCTCTCCTCCTACCTCGAGACCAATGGGTTCCAGGTAGACACGGCGGCAGATGCCATCGCAGCACGTCGGATGATCGACGAGGCCACCTACGACCTGGTGCTGACGGATATCTCCATGCCCGAGGTCTCAGGTCTCGACCTCCTGGCCCAGATCAAGGGCGCGCATCCGGCGCTCGAGGTGATCATGATCACCGGATACCTGGACATCTCGTTCGCGATCCAGGCCATGCGCCGCGGCGCCTACGATTTCTTCACCAAGCCGTTCAACTACGAGAAAATCCTGCTCACCATCGAGCGCGTCGAGGAGAAGCGCCGCCTCGAGGGCCAGGCTCTCCGGTACGAGACGCTGCGTCAGCAAAAGGAATTCGAACAGCAGGCGATCCTCGAAACGACCCTCGGGCTCGCGAGAGCTGGAGAAGAACGGGACCGCTACAACATCGGGCACGGCAAGCGCACCGCCGAATTCGCGCTCATGATCGCGGACAAGCTCGCCTACAGCGATGAGCGCAAACAGAGCCTGCGCTACGCGGCACTCCTGCACGACATCGGCAAGATCGGGATCGATGACGAGATTCTGAACAAGCCTGGCCGTCTCGACGAGCAGGAGTTCGCGGCCATCAAACGGCACTCCGAGATCGGCGAGTACATCCTCACACCCATCTCCTTCTTGTCCGACATCGCCGAGGTGGTGCGCCACCACCACGAACGCTGGGACGGATCGGGCTACCCGGACGGGCTCTCCGGGGAAGCCATCCCCATCGACGCGCGCATTCTCTGCATCGCTGACTACTTCGACTCCATCACGTCCGCACGCCCCTACCGGCGACCGATGGAAACAGAGAAGGCCCGGGCCCTGATACGTGAAGAGGCTGGAAAGACGTTCGACCCGACCCTGGCGGACGTCTTCCTCGAAGGGCTCGACGTGGCGCTCGGCAATGCCTCGTCAGCTTGATCGGGGGGTGCCCCGCTCCTATCATCCCGCCTCGCGGAGCACCCGATTATGAACGCTATCTGCTGCATTGCGCGGGTTCCGGACACCGCTACCCGCATCAAAATCGCCGGTGATGGCAGGTCCATCGATCCTGAGGGCGTCCAGTACGTCATCAATCCGTACGACGAATTCGCCCTCGAAGCCGCCATCCAATTCAAGGAGCAGCATGAAGGTGAGCTGCTGGTCATCCACGTGGGCGACGGAGATTTCTCCAAGGACCTGCGCCAGTGCCTCGCCAAGGGCGCGGACCGCGCCATCCAGTTGAAGCCATCTGCTCCGGTCGGCCCCCACGGCATCAGCGCCCTGATCGCGGAGAAGGTCGCTTCGCTCCTGCCAGCGACCGTCTTCTGCGGCAAGCAAGCGGTCGATGGCGACGTCGGGGGAACGGGGATCATGCTGGCCGGCGCCCTCGGCGTGCCGGCGGTGGCGAAGGTGTCGTCCCTCGAGTTCACGGACACCGGCGCGACATGCACCCGCGAAATCGAGGGCGGCACGGAGACACTGGAGACAACGTTCCCTTGCGTGCTCACCTTCGAGAAGGGCGCCAACGAACCGCGACGCGCCGGTCTCAAGGAGATCATGGCCGCCAAGAAGAAGCCGCTCGACGTGGAAGAGGTCACCGCGCCGGACCCCAAGCTCGAGATCCTCTCCCTCCAGCTCCCCCCGCCACGCCCCGAAGGACGCATCGTCGGTGAAGGCAAGGAGTCTGTGCCCGAACTCGTCCGTCTGCTTCGCGAAGAAGCGAAGGTCCTCTAAGGAAAGGCCCGGAACATGTCCGGCATCTGCGTGATCCTGGAACAGCGAGGCGGGGACGTGAAGCGAGCGTCCATCGAAGCCCTGGCTGAGGCGCTCCGCCAGAGGAGCGCGATCGGTGGGGGCGTCACCGCGATTCTGATGGGCAGCGACATGGCCACCGCCGCCGAGCAATTGAAGAGCTCCGGCGCCGACAAGATCGTCGTCTTCGACCGAGGTGATCTCGCGCACTACAGCACCGAGGGCTACCGCTCGTGCGCCGTGCAAGCGATCCAGGCGTCGGGCGCGACCGCCGTGTTCATCGCTGCCACCGTGCAGGGCCGCGACCTCGCGCCCAGCCTCGCTGGCGGCGCAGCTCTCGACGCCGGATACGCTGCCGATTGCACGGATGTGGAGGTGGACGGCGGGCGCGTCATCGCCACACGTCCCGTGTACGCCGGCAAGGCGACCGTGAAGGTCGCGTGCAACAGCGCCACCTTCGTGCTGTCGCTCCGCCCCAACGTATTCGACGCTTCGCTGACCGGCGGCGGAGAGGCCGTGATCGAATCAGCCGACCCGCCGTTCACGGAAGGCGACGTGGGGACCCACGTCACTTCAATTTCCGATGACGCTGGCGGTTCCAGGGACGTCGCCGAAGCGGACGTCGTGGTCAGCGGCGGTCGCGGTGTGGGCGGCCCGGAGGGTTTCGCGACCATCCAGGCCCTCGCCGAGGCGCTGGACGGCGCCGTCGGCGCCTCGCGCGCCGTCGTGGACCTCGGATGGCGACCGCACGCCGAGCAAGTCGGGCAGACAGGCAAGGTAGTCTCCCCCAAGCTCTACGTCGCCTGCGGCATCTCGGGGGCCATCCAGCACCTCGCCGGCATGCGAACCAGCAAGGTCATCGTGGCCGTCAACAAGGACGCCGAGGCGCCCATCTTCAAGGTCGCGGACTACGGCATCGTCGGTGACCTCTTTGAGGTCGTCCCGGCGCTCACCGAAGCGATCGGGCAACTGGAGGACTAGGGAGTCCGGACGCGATCCCCTTCGTTCGGTCATGGGGGCCATCCCTTATGATGTCCCCGGACCACGACGGAGAGGACCGCCCATGCCCGTCCCCATCGTGTGCCCCAAATGCGGGGCCACCTACGAGAACATCAAGCTCACGCCTGGCTCCGCGTTCGCGTGCGGCGATTGCGGTCGTGAACTCCACGCCCCGGGCGCCCAGCAGCCAGCCGCCGAAGCAACCCTCCCTGTAGTCCAACCCACGGCCCGCCCGCCGGGAACGCCCCCACCCGTCGCGCAGCCGACGAGGGCGGCTCCGCCGCCCGTCGTGCTACCCAAGGCCGCGCCCACGAACGACTCGCCGCCCGTCGTGCTACCCAAGGCCGCGCCCGCAAACGACGCGCCGCCCGTGGGGCGCCCCAAGGCCGCGCCCGC
>JABSRK010000479.1 GCA_013213915.1 Planctomycetota bacterium | reverse complement strand
CCCCAGGGGCCGGTCGTTCCAGGAACCGCTGGCCAAGGG
Source organism: Planctomycetota bacterium (assembly GCA_013213915.1). GTDB lineage: Bacteria > Planctomycetota. The sequence continues at coordinate 2,407 of JABSRK010000479.1, read as the reverse complement.
GCTCGATTGGCTGGCGCGCCATCAGTCCAAGGACGGTCGGTGGGACTGCGACGCCTACATGCGACGGGGCGATCCCGAGCGCGGGCCCCTGTGTACGGGCAAGGGAAACGCCATGTACGACGTGGGCGTCACCGGTCTGGCGCTGCTCGCCTATCTGGGGGCCGGCAACACGAACCGCGAAGGCACCTACATGAGCACGGTGCGCAAGGGCCTCATGTGGCTGAAGCGGCAACAGGATGCTGAGGGCTGCTTCGGTGCACGGGGCGACCCCCATTTCACCTACAACCACGCAGTCGCGGCGCTCGCCATGGCCGAGGCCTACGGCATGACCCACTCGACCTTGTGGCGCAATTGCGCGCAGAACGGCGTCGACTTCTGCATGAAGACGCAGAATCCCTACAAGGCGTGGCGCTACGGCGTGCGCACAGGGGACAACGACAGCTCGGTGACGGGCTGGATGGTCATGGCGTTGAAGTCGGCCCAGATCTCGGGGTTGGAGGTCAACGAGACGTCACTGAAGTGGGCGAGAGACTGGATCGTCGAGATGACGGACGAGGAGACGGGCCGCGTCGGGTATACGAAACGTGGCGAGCGTCCCGTGCGAGCCGAAGGCAGGCGCGAGCAGTTCCCCGCCGACGCATCCGAGTCTCTGACGGCGGTTGGCGTGCTCACCCGGATCTTCGCGGGAGAGGATCCCCGTGGCAGTACGGCGATCAAGGCAGGCTCGGAGTTGATGGCGAAGCGGCTGCCCGTCTGGGACCCCGAAGGTGGCCGGGTCGACATGTACTACTGGTACTACGCGTCCCTCGCCCTGTTCCAGTGCGGCGGTCCCGAGTGGGTCGCCTGGAGCCGCAAGATGAAGAGCGCGATGGTGGATACGCAGCGCGGGGATGGGAACTTCGCTGGTTCGTGGGACCCGGTGGGTCCGTGGGGGGAGGACGGCGGTCGTGTCTACTCGACCGCGCTGATGACCCTGTGCATGGAGGTGTTCTTCCGCTACCCACGCGTGTTCGGCGTGCGTAAGAAGTAGGGTTGGGCCGATGAAACCCCGGCCTCGCTCCGCACCAGCGTGAAGCGATGGCCGGGGTTTTCGTGTGACAGGGGAGACGTGGGAGCGCCTTGCGCGACGGCCTCTGCCGCCTATCGTCCCGGCATGCCTCCCCAGTCCATCGGCACGATCGAGGGCGTGGGCCCGCGTTCCGGCACGGGGCTGATCCTCTTTGGGGTGTGGCTCGCCGGACGTCGCAACGATCGTTAGAATCCGCCCGATGGGTCACGACTTCGCACGCTTTCGGGCGCTCTTCTGGCACGACGCGGATCTCGCGGTGAGCCTGGATCCGAGCCTGATGGGGCTCGAAGACGCGGCGCTCGACGCACTGGCTGAGCCCTTCGCCGCGGCGTTCGCCGCCATGGACGCCCTCGAGGGCGGGGCCATCGCCAATGCGGACGAGGGGCGCATGGTCGGCCACTACTGGCTGCGCGATCCCGCGCGCGCGCCCGATCCCGCGCTTGGGGCGGCGATCGAGTCGATGCGGACCGCTGTCCGGGAATTCGCCGCGGGTGTCCACGCCGGAGACGTGAAGACCGACTCGAACGAGCCCTTCAGCCACGTCGTCTCGGTCGGTATCGGCGGGTCGGCCCTCGGCCCTCAGTTCGTCAGCCGCGCGCTCGCCGCGCCCCGCCCGCCGCTGAACATGCACTTCCTCGACAACACCGACCCGGATGGCTTCGATCGTGTCATCGAGCAGCTCGGCGACGACCTGGCGCGGACGCTGGTCATTTCGATCTCCAAGTCGGGAACGACCCCTGAGACCCGTAACGGGACCATGGAGTTGCGGCGTGCGATGGAGGCGCGAGGCCTCGACTTCCCGTCGCGCGCCGTGGCGGTGACCGGTGACGGCTCAGCGCTCGACACCCAGGCTCGGAGCGAGGGCTGGCTGGCGCGCTTTCCAATGTGGGATTGGGTCGGAGGCCGGACGTCTCAGATGTGCGCCGTCGGCCTGCTACCAGCGGCGCTCGAGGGGATCGACATCGACGGCCTGCTCGACGGCGCCGCGGCCATGGATGTGCTCACCCGTCGCCACGACGTTCGGGCGAACCCGGCTGCGCTGTTGGCTGCCTGCTGGCACCACGGGACCGACGGCGTCGGCAGCAAGGACATGGTCATCCTCCCGTACAAGGACCGGCTTGAGCTGCTCGCGAGGTACCTGCAGCAGCTCGTCATGGAGTCCCTGGGCAAGGAGAAGGACCAGGACGGCCTCACGGTCCACCAGGGGATCACGGTCTACGGCAACAAGGGGTCGACCGACCAGCATGCGTTCGTGCAGCAACTACGTGACGGCGTCCCGAACTTCTTCGTGACGTTCATCGAGGTGCTGCGGGATCGGGCGGGGGAGGCGGTCGAGGT
>JABSRK010000478.1 GCA_013213915.1 Planctomycetota bacterium | reverse complement strand
ATCCGTCGTTGTTGAAGTCACCCCAGGCTGAGCCGATGGAGTGCCCGCCGCCAAAGCCCTCTGACGTCGCCAGGACGCCGAGCTTCTCAGCCACGTCCTCAAAGCCCGCCTCGCCGTCGTTCCGCCACAGCAGGTTCGCCTGCAGGCGATAGTTCGACACATAGACATCCAGGTCGCCGTCCTGATCGAAGTCACAGGCGGTGACGCCCCGCGCGCGGCTGACGCTCTCGGAGCGCAGCATCTTGAAGGCCTTGCCTCCCTCGTTGATGAGGACCTGGAACGGCCAGGTGATGTCCTTGTCCCAGTCTTCGTAGCCACCCACGAACAGGTCGACGAACCCGTCCCCGTTGAAGTCCCCCCAGCAGGCCCCTCGTGAGATCGACGACGGCAACTCAGGCAACGGGATCACCGCGAACGACATCCCGCCCTCGTTGCGATAGAGCTGCCGCTCGGTCCAGGAGAACAGGTCGACGAGTCCGTCGTTGTCGAAATCCGCGGCCACCGACGTCCCGACATCCGCGACCCGGGTGAACGTCTTCCCCTCCTTGTTCTTCCACACCCCTCCGGACACGCAGAGATCGACCCATCCGTCGTTGTCCAGATCAGCCCAGCACGCCGCGTCGGTGGAGATCTGGAGCCCGCAGGCCGCGGTGACGTCAGTGAAGGTCGTCTCCGACGCCTGAGCGCGAACGGACGCCAATACGATCGCCCACATCGCGACCGGCAACAGCCGACAGAACGCGAGCCGAGACAAACGCAAAGCGTGGTTCGGGCCAGGGTGAGCGCTACCAAGCATGGGGCTCACCCTATCCGATGGCCATCCATGTCAGCGCTGAACGGGGACCCGGTAGCGACGGCGGTCAATCTGATGACGTGTGCCAACAAGAACGGGGACGTCCCGAAGAACGTCCCCGTGTGACCCCAAGGGGATTTGAACCCCTGTTCCAAGGATGAGAACCTTGTGTCCTGACCTGGCTAGACGATGGGGCCAGAGGGCAAGAAGATAGGCCGGTCGGTGGCGCGTTTCAAGATTCGGCGGAAGTGTGCTCTCCGGCCCAGGCGGCGGCCTGCTCGAGACGCGTGATGACCTCGTCGCGGCCGAGGATCGCTGCGATGTCGAAGAGCGGCGGACCGACGGGGCGGCCGGTCCACGCGGCCCGCAGGGGATGGACGAGGCGTCCGAAGCCCAGGTCCCTCGATTCGGCGAAGGCCCGCGCGTGGGCCTCGTGGGCGTCGGGGTCGGGGAGCGGATCAGGGAGCGCGGCAGCGTACGCGCGCAGAAGGCCCGAAACATCATCCCCCTTCTTCAGGTTCTTCTCCGCCTTGCCCTCGTAGCCGGTGATGGGCTCATACGCCCACCGGGACTGCTCGACGGCGTCGCCGAACGCGACGAGGCGCTCCTGGAGCGCGGCCGCGAGAAGACCGGCCTTGTCCCGGTCGCCGTCGCTCGCATCGGCGCCGACGAAGCCCGCACGTTGAAGATGGGGAAGCAAGGCCGACGTGAGCGCGGCGGGGTCCATCTCGCGGATGTAGTGGCCCGACAGGTGCTCGAGCTTCTGGACATCGAGCCGAGCCCCCGACTTGTTGATGCGATCCAGCGAGAACCGTTCGACCAGCTCGTCGCGGGACATGATCTCGGTCTGGTCGTCGAACGACCAGCCGATGAGCGCCAGCCAATTGACGAACGCTTCAGGGTGGAAGCCCCGCTCCTGGTAGTGGTCGAGGGCGGCCTCGGGGTGCTTGCGCTTGCTGAGCTTCCCCTCCCCCTTGGGACCGAGGATCAGGGGCAGGTGCCCGTAACGCGGTAGCTCCCAACCCAGGGCCTTGAACAGGATCGCCTGCTTGAACGTGTTCGTGAGGTGGTCCTCCCCACGCAGCACATGGGTGATGCCCATGTGGTGGTCGTCCATGACGACCACCAGGTTGTAGACCGGTGCACCGTCAGCGCGCACCAGGATGATGTCCTCCACGTCCGCGTGGGCCACGGTCACTTCGCCGCGGACCAGGTCGTTGATCACCGTCTCGCCCTCGGGGACCCTCAGGCGCAGGGTGTGCGACGCGCCATCTTGGAGACGCCCCTGCACCGCGGTCGCGTCGAGCCCGAGGCAGTGCCGGTCGTACCCGTAGCGCTCCTTGTTCTCCTCCTGGCGGGCGCGCAGCTCGGCAAGGCGCTCCTTGGTGCAGAAGCACGGGTACACCACGCCCCGGGCACGCAGGTCGGCGACCGCGTCCGCATAAACGTCGCCGCGCTCGCTCTGACTGTACGGCCCGAAGGCGCCCCCCTGCTCCGGTCCCTCGTCGGGCTGAAGCCCGAGCCAGTCCAGGCCGCGAAAGATCGCCTCCCGAGCCTGTTGGGTATTGCGCGCCGCGTCCGTGTCCTCCATGCGCAACACGCTGGTGCCCCCCGTCTGGCGCGCGAACAACCAGTTGAACAGGGCGGTGCGCGCCCCCC
>JABSRK010000477.1 GCA_013213915.1 Planctomycetota bacterium | reverse complement strand
GGGCCGCATGACCTCGAAGCCGCCAAGCGGGCGCATGAATGGCCTGATCCGCCCCAACACCCGGTAGCCAATAAACGACCCCATCTGAAAGAAGGGACGGCGCCTCGTCAGCTTACGAGCCAGCACGCCCATCAAGACGATGTCAAACGCTGAAGCGTGTTTGCCCGCAAGCACGACAGCCTCTCCAGGAGCAGGCACGCCATGAAAGCGGACCTCCAGGCGCAGCCGGATGCGCGCCGTCACCATCCACAGGATAGTGATCACATTCCAGAACCAAGGACGGATCTTCGGTGGTGTCGCCATGTCCACCGGAATCAGTGCGTGGAATACACCATGGGAATCGCGATCGCCGCGATGACGGCAAAGGCAAACCGGAGTGGAAGTCCGACCACGATGAAGTCACGGAATCGGTAGCCACCCGGCGCGTAGACGAGGAGGTTCGTCTGGTAGCCGACAGGCGTCAGGAACGCAGCCGACGCCGCGAAAGCAACGGTCATCAGCAACGGTTGGGAGTTCCATCCGAGACTCGCCGAAGCCTTGACGACAATCGGGATCATCAATGTCGCGACCGCTTGATTCGACAACAGGTCGCTCATGAACGCAACGAACAGGTACACCGTCCCGACAATCACCCACGGGGAAGTCCCTTGCAACAGGCCAACGAGTCCGTCGGCCGCCATGCGAGCCAACCCGACCTTGTCGAGCGCAGTCCCCATCGCCAGGAACCCGGCGAGAAGAAACAAGATGTTCCAGTCCGGCGCACTGTATGCCTGCTGCACGGTGAGACAGCGGGTCAGGACCATGGACGCGGCGGCGAGGACAGCGCCGGTAGCGATGTCGGTGGTACCGGTAGAAACGAGCGCCACGAACCCTGCGAGGATCGCGAGCGCGATCGGTGCCTTGGTGCGCTCCTTGACCTGATCCTGGACGCCCTCCACGAGGATCAGGTTCTCGGATGCACGCAGGTTGCGCAGGCTCTCCACCGAGCCCTGGACGAGCAGCATGTCAGCCGGCTCGACCCTGAGCTCACCGACCTTCTGGCGGACGTGGTGTCCGTGTCGCTGAACCGCGATGACCGAAACGCGGTAGCGGGAACGAAACCCGATCTCGTCGACGCGCCGATCGATCCACCGCGACGACGGCGGCACGATGACCTCGGCCAGCGTCATACCGACACGACGCGCCTTGATGTCGGCCTCGTCGACGCCCGGGAGAAGCGACGTCCCGGCCCCGCTCGACAGATCGATGATCTGGCTGGCACCACCCTTCACGAGGAGGACATCGCCGACCTCCAATTCGATGTCCTTCGCAGGGATCTCGATGATGTCACGCCGCACGAGCTGCAAGACGCGCAGACGGTACTTCTCGGCGACCTCGCCTAACGAGCGCCCGGCCAGGGACGAATCCGGAAGCACTTCGGCCTCGGTCACGTACTCGGTCGGGATGCCTCGAGACAGGGTCATGGACAACGCCACGCGGTCGGGCAACAGCTTGATCCCGATCAGGGTCATATAGGCGACGCCGACGACAACGAACAGGACGCCGACTGGAAAGAAGTCCCACATCCCCGGCTGGAAATTGGAATCGGCCGCACTGCCCACTTCCGCGACGACGATGTTCGTCGACGTTCCGACCATGGTCATCATCCCGCCGAAGATCGACGCGAACGAAAGCGGGATGAGATAGCGACTCGGCGGGTGATCCATTCGCTCGCACATGGTCAGCACGACAGGCAGGCAGACAAGTACCACCGTGGTGTTGTTAACGAACGCAGACATCACCGCGACGATGAGCATCATCACGGCGACGATGCGGCGGCGTCCCGAAGCAGCGATGCCCGTCAGGGCGTCGCCAAGAAACGCCACCGCCCCGGTGCGCGAGACTCCCACGGAGACGACGAACATCGCCGCCACGGCGACCACAGCCTTGTGCGAGAGCCCGGCCCACATCTCTTCCGGCAAGAGAAGGCCGGTCGCCTCCGGCTCGACGACGCGGCATATGACCAGAGTCAGAGGCGCGAGAATGGCCACAAGCCCGATGGGCAACCACTCCATCAACAAGCTCACGACGGCGAGCGCCAGGACGAGCAGGGTTGCGATCTGTTCACCGTTCATCCGGTCGGAAGATTACCCGATGCCGCAGAGCAGCAGGTGCCCCCCCGAGGGGGCGATCCAGCGGTGACATCGCCATGACGATGTGCCGGGTGCACAAAAAAGGGCCCGGAGCCGAGTCGCCCAAGAACCACCCGAAAGTCGCACTCGACTCGGGCCCCCACGGGACACGCCGGCAACCACCGGTGCGCACAACACAGAGCGTACGGAGAGGAGGGGGACCAGAGTCGTCAGTGCAACGGGTCTTTGATCATGCAAGCGGGAAACGGCGCTTCAGCAGCAGCCACGCTCTCCGCTCGTCGGGAATCTACCCCCACCCGGCAAGCCGGGTCGCGCAAAAATGTGGTTCCGGACGACCGAAGCGAAAGGG
>JABSRK010000476.1 GCA_013213915.1 Planctomycetota bacterium | reverse complement strand
CGAGCAGAGAACGGTCACCCGCGGTAGCGAGGAGCGCGTCGAGCTCGTCGCCCGTCGGCTCGGTCGATACCCGTACGACCTCCGTCTCGCCGAGCGCGTCGGCGAGGCACGCAGCGTCCTCCTCTCCGCGGAGCGGGTCCTCGACCTCCGTCTCGCGACGCAGCGTCGGCAGGGCGAGGACGCACGGCCCCGTGACGGGAATGCGGCCGGCGTCGTCGCGCAAGATGGTGATCGCACGCCCGGCTATGGCCTCCGCGACGGACGCGGCACGTGCGGGGTCGGGCGGTGACGCCGCGGCGGGAAACGGGAGCGCGTCGAGACGCGCAGCGACGGCCGCCGGGTCCCCGTACCAATCCGCGCCGTCCGACAGTCCATCGCGCAGCAGCACCGCGGCGCGGCGATGCAGCTCCCCATCGTGAGCGATGCACAGGACGTCATGGCCGGCCTCGCACGCGCCCCGGACCACGTCATCGAAGCCGAAGTGACGCTGCATCGCCCCCATCTCCAGATCGTCGGAGACGACCACGCCTTCGAAACCCAGCTCCTCGCGCAGGAGCCCGGCCACCACGGCGGGTGACAAGGTGGCTGGCCGCTCGGCGTCGAGGGCCCGATAGACGACGTGTGACGTCATGACCAACGGGGCGCCGGCGCGAAACGCGGCGCGAAACGGCAGCAGATGGGGAGCCTGATCACCGTCGGGGATCACCGGGAGGTCCAGGTGCGCATCCACCGTGGCCTCCCCCTTTCCCGGGAAGTGCTTGAGGGTCGGCAGCACGCCGCCGCGCAGCGTCCCGCGCACGAGGGCCGACCCCAGCTTCTCCGCCAGCTCGGCGGGAGCGCCGAAGCTACGGATGGTGATACCCGGATTATCACCAGAGGTCGCCAGGTCCAGGACCGGAGCCAGGTTCACGCGGATGCCCAGGTCACGCAGCTCCCGCGCCGACAACTCCCCCTGCTCTTCACCCAGATGCTCCCCCATGGACGGCTCGCGGTACGCCGCCGCACCGAGGGCCATGTTTCCGGGGAACACGGTGAGCTCGCGATGAAACCGGGTGACGAGCCCGCCTTCGTGATCGACGGAGACGACCAAGTCCGGCCCCAGCAACTCGTGCAACGATCGGATCAACGCACGCACGCCGTCCAACGAAGCCACGTTTCGTCGGAACAGCACGACGCCTCCGGGGCGCACGTCTTCGAGCGTTGCGCGGGTGGCGTCGTCGAGGGTCGGACCGGGGATACCGATCCACAGGCGGCGGGTCGCGGGATCGGAGCTCAAGCGGCCCGGTCCTTCCCGTCGCCGAGGACGCCGATGCCAAAGGACACCGCGGTCCCGAGGATAATCCACCACGGCCAGGCGACGACAATCTCTCCGCCCGGGACATACAGCGGCTGCAACAGCAAGACGAGACCGAGCGCGCCGCTCGTGAGCATTCCGGTCATCACGCTCCCCTCGCTGCCTCGTCGGGTCGCCATCCCGACGAGGAACGCCCCGAGCAGGCCGCCATAGAGCACCGTCATGCTTCCGAGCGCGAGGTCGATGAGCCCGAACCCGCTCTCCGCCATCGCCTCGGCCCAGACGACGCACGCGAGCGCGGCCCCGACGAGCAGGACGCCCAAGACGACGGTCGCTCTGCGCGTCATGCGCAGGCGAGCCTCCGGGTCCTTCACGTCACGACGAATGTTGACGACCCACGTCGTCGCCAACGCGTTGAGAGCGGAGTCCATGCTGGACATCGCCGCCGCGAACAACCCTGCGAAGATCAGGCCGCGGAGGCCCACCGGAATCTCGTGTAACACGAAGATCGGGAAGATCCGCTTATTGTCGGAGATGTCGTACTCCACGACGGAGCCCGCCAGGTCCGACTGGTAGAACGCCCAGAGCCCGGTCCCGAGCAACAGGAACAGGGCGGACAACGGGAAGTTGGTGATGGCGGAGCCCACCAGCGCGGCGCCGCCCTTGCGACCGTCGCGGGTGGTGAGAAGACGCTGGACCATGTCCTGATCAGTCCCATGGCTCGCCAGGGTCAGGAAGAAGCCCCCGAACAACGCCACGAAAAACCCACTCGACACGCTGACGTAGTGCGTCATGAACGACTGCCAGATCTCCGCGGCCGTAGGACCGCCCAGGTCGGGAAAGTGGAAGACCTGGGTCTTGCCCGCCGCGCCCGCCGCGTCCCATACGCCGCCGAACCCGCCGACGTTTCCCAGGACGACAAGCAGCGCCGTGACGGCAGCGATCACGAACACCGCGCCCTGGAGAGTATCGGTCCAGATGACGGCGCGTATGCCGCCACTCAGCGTATAGATGCCCGCGACGACCCCCGCGATCAGGATCGACGGCACCATCGGTTGTCCCGTGACCGTGGAGAACGCCAGCGCACCGATGAACAGCCTGGACCCGGAGGCGAACAAGCGCCCGACGAGGAAGAACCACGATGACAGCAACTCGACCCGGCGGCCGAAGCAGCGCTCGAGGAACCCGTAC
>JABSRK010000475.1 GCA_013213915.1 Planctomycetota bacterium | reverse complement strand
AGCAGGATCTGCTTCGTGTCGGGGGCCAGGCGCAGCCAGTTGCCGGGCTGCTCCTCCTGGCTCGCGACGATCTCGAAGCTGCCGTCCGGCCCGAGCGCGATCTCCGCGTCGTTGAGGTGCCCCGCGCCGCCCGTGATCTTGTCGCGCGCCGCGAAGTTCTGGTTCTGCGCGGCGAAGCTCATGTAGTGGATCGTCCGGCGCCTGCCGCGGATCCGATAGGTCTCACGCGGGTTGACCGACGCGCTCACGTAGTAGTTGTCCGGGTTGTCGAGACCCATCTTCACCAGCTCCGCCATCGGCCGGAACACGGGGTGCAGCGGCCCGGGATTCTCGACGAAGGAAGTGAACCCCGCACGCAGCAACCGCGACAGGTAGCGGAGGCCCTCGGCACGATCGAAGGTCGATAGCTCGAGATCGTCCCGCAGGATCACCTCGCCCGCCTTCTTGAGTAGGTCGCAGAACTCCGTCCACGCCTGCGCGTTCATCACCTTCTCTACGGGGTCGCCGGCCATCTTCTTCCTCCGTGTCTCAGCCCGTCTTCACCTGGAAGCGGTCCACGTAATCGGAAAAGCGCTCTCGGACGCGGTCCGCGTCGAGCCCGAACGATTCGAGATCGTACCGGTGGGTTCCGTGCTTGCCCTTGGGATTCGCCTCGAGGTGGGCCTGCATGGCTGCGCGCGCCTCCCCGTCGAGGGGCAGACCGAAGTGACGGTGGATGCGATCTGCCACGGCGAGGGCGTCCTCGACGAAGTCGTCGTGGGCGACGTCGACGAAGCGGGACGCATCGCAGCCGTCGCGGACGGCCAGGCCGCGCTCGAGAGACGTGGCGTAGAAGTCCATCACGACGGGACCGAGCGCCTTCGGGTCCACGTCGATCAGCGGCTGCGCCAGGAGGTGGGTCATGCTGGCGATGGACGCAATGCACAACAGCGGGTCGCGGTGGCTCCAGACGATCGAGACGTCGGGAAAGACCGCGAGCAAGGCATCGATTCCCCACATGTGCGCCGGGGCCTTGAGCAGCCAGCGCTCGCCGGGCCGCTGCCAGTCGAGCAGACGCAGGAGATCGGCGTAGTAGCGGTACATCCCGTCGAGTTTCTGGCCCCGGTACCAGGATGCGTAGGGCGCGAACATCGGCTCGACCCCAAGTTGCACGCCGTGGAACGCCACTGCGTGGAGCAGCACGCACTCTTCCGGTGTGTCGGCGCTGGCGAAGTGGACCTTGGTGAACTCCGGATTCTTCTCGCGACCCTTCGCCAGGTAGCGCTCGATCGCCTCCCGGCGCGGATCCGGCGCGCCCGGCGCCAGCCCTTCCGCCGGGTCCGGGTAACGGGTCTCCCAGTTGAGAAGCGGACGCGCCGCCGGATCCCGACCCAGCAGGTTGAAAAGCGCCGACGTGCCCGATCGCGGGAGACCGGTCAACACCATGGGTCCCTCGATGCGACGCTCGCGAACCTCCGGGTGCTTTCGAAAGGCCTCCTGGACTCGGAGGCGGGTCGCCAGGAGATCGACGAGCCGACGCCGGCTGCGCCTACGCCCCGCCGTGGTGAAGGGGTTCTCGTCGTAGGTCCGGCAGAGGACGGAGAGCCCCTCGCGGAAGTCGTCCGCACCGAAGTCCGAGAGGCCGCCGGCCTCTGCGCGCGCGTCTTCCAGAATCGCGGCCTCGTCGAAGCCCAACTCGCTCATCGCCCCGCTCCCCGCACCCGCTGCACGGCCTCGATTACCGCGTCGTGGATCGAGCCGGCGGTCGCCACAATGCCACGGTTGTCCTCGAGGGTCCGACCCTTGCGAAAGTCGAGCGGTCGACCGTTCACGTCGGTCACGGTCCCTCCCGCCGACTCGACCACGATCTTGCCGGCGGCGTGGTCCCAGATCTTCTCACGGTAGTTCTTCCGGCTCGGCATGCGCAGGTAGATCGAGGCGTCGCCGCGCGCCACGGCCGCGTACTTGCACTGGCTGTCGATGCGAAAGGGCTCGCGCCTTATGCCGAGAAGCCGCGCGATCTCGGCGGACTCCGACTGGTTCGAGTGACCGGACTCGACGGACTCGCAGAAGCGCGCCTCCGATGGGGACGCGACCTGTTGCACCGACACCGGGGAGCCGCTCACGTCGTCCTCGTCCCACAGGGCGTAGGACCGCGCCCCGTCTCCCGCGCACGCCGCGAACAGTCCCCCGCGACCTCCGCCGGGATCGGGAAGGTTCGGGCAGCCGAGTGCACCCAGCACCACCTCGCCGTCTTCGATCAGCGCGAGCGCCACCGCGTACTGGTCACCGCGCAGGAAACCCTTGGTGCCGTCGATGGGGTCGACGGTCCAGTAGCGGTTCGCAAGGGCGTCGGCCCCGCCCCGGTCGATCCAGTCGAGGACGCGGCGCTCGTCGGTTCCGCTCCCGATCTCGGCCGACACGTGCTCCACCACGGCACGGCGCGCGGCTTCGCGCCCGTCCGCGCGCAGCGCGTCCGAGTTCTCCTCGCCGACGACCGGGTCGTTCGGC
>JABSRK010000474.1 GCA_013213915.1 Planctomycetota bacterium | reverse complement strand
TCCTCGGGACGATTGGCACCACCACCTACTACTCGCACCTGGCGCTGGGACCGAGCGTCCTTTCGCTCGCTGATCCGACCAACACCTACGGGCCGAGCCTCACGACCCCTGTGACTGACGCCAACGGCGACTGGTCCATCACCGTGGCCGTGCCCAACAATCCGTCTTTGCAGGGGGTGACCTACTACAGCGAAGGGTTCGTCCAGGACCCCAGCTTGTTACCTACCGGCCTGTTCTGGCAGACCAATCTGCTGACCGTGACGATTCAGTAGCCGCGCGTTGATCTACGCACCGGGGCGCGCCGTCGATCGACGGTGCCGTGCGAAAGCCGCAAGCACGCCGCCCGAGAAGGACAAGTGAGCCGCTTCGTGGCCCCGCAGGTAGCTTCCCGCGATCAGTTCCCGCCCGGACCCGGGTTCTGGGGGAACTTGAAGTACGGGAGCAGCACGCCGCCGAAGGAGAAGTTGTCGGCGCGGATGGCGGGTGGTGGCAGGAAACCCGTGGCACCGGCGGCGGTCACGAAGTCGTCTTGCTCGACGCCGTCGCCGGAGACCCCGAGGCCGCCCACCAGTTGGCCGGCGGCGTCGTAGAGCGGCGTGGCGCCGGGGAAGAAGATCACGCCGTTCTGGCGGCCCGCCTGGGCTGGCGCGGTAGCCATGCGGTTGGCTTGCATCGGGAACTGGTTCTCCATCGCCATGACGTACAGGGGCCCGGGCCCGGGGGAGGACTGGATGCCAGGTGGGAAGAAGGGCTGCGAAAGGAACCCGAGGGTGCGCGTGGTGACGGCCGTGCCAGGCGGTACGCCCGGGATCTGGTCGGCCGGGTCCACGCCCGGGCTCGATAGGTAGGTCACGCAGCGGGCTTTCGCCACAGCCACGTCGATCGAGAAGATCGTGGCGTCCTCCATGCGGTGCAGGCCGAGGATGTAGCCATCGAGATCGGTCACGCAGATGACCATCTTGGCCGAGCTGCCGAGGGGCAGCCGGATAGCTGCGCGCGTGCCGTTCGCCCAGTCGATGCAGCGGTCGATGATGCCCTGCACCTGGGCCGCCGTCAGCCCGCCCGGGACAAAGCTGTCGCGCGATGCGATGAGCGCGCCAAAGGGATCGGTCTGGCCCGCCGTGCTGGGGACGACGAACACGCCCGCACCGAAGTTCCCGGGTGCCACCCCGGGGGGGAGGCTCGGGAAGTCGATGTAGGGCAGCAGGATGCCGTTCAGGTAGATGGCGCCGGCGAAGGGCAACACGGGCGGAAACCGGAAGCCGGCCGAGCCCGTCCAGGCGGCGTACGCCATGGAAGCGAATTCCGGGTTGCCGTTCGTCCCTGGGACCCAGACGCCCACGCCGCCGACCACGCGCGGCAGGTCGCCGGGCTGGGCGCCGACGCCGGCTTTGTAGAGCGGAGCGCCGCCGTGGAGGCGCGTGATGCCTGGTCCCGGAGAGGTGCCATTGATTCTGGTGGCCGCCGGCACTTCCTTCCCCACCGCATAGAGCGTGGGGTAGGCCGGCGTGACTCCCGGACCGGCCAGGGGGACTCCCCGGTTGGTGGCGTTGATCTGCCACAGCGGCCCCTGCTGCGTGCCGGCGACGCCGGGCGTGCTGAGTTGGGGTGCGATGACTGTGCCTAGACAGCCCGGCGCTCCCGACGTGGGGCAGGGCGAGGGCACAAAGGGCGGTCCGAAGATCGGCGGGAAGTGCGGGCCGGAGATGAACTGCACCGTGCGGGAGGTCAGCGGCGCCTGTGCGTTCGAGAAGAACGCCGACGATCGCGCCATGCTGACCGCCAGGTTGTCGTTGTCCGGGATGCTGGGGCTTGCGTTGCTGTAGACCCCCAGGATGTTCCCGATGCGGTCCACCACGGCGATCACCATCTCCGGATGGTCGATGGCGTCGGCCGTCTGCATGATGATCGTCGTGACCTCGGCGGCGGTCAGCGGATCGACGGGCCGGTAGACGGTGATCCCGAGCATGTCGCTGCTGCCGTCACCGCCGCCGCAGCCCGTGCTGGCGGCGATCAGCGCACCGAGCAGGAGGGCCGACAGGTAGCTGCGTCTCAACGTGAATCTCTGTAATCGCATGGCGTTTATGGCGCCAGCAGGCCGGGTCGGAGTACGTGCTGCGTGGCGCACCAGGGGACGGCGGCAGGCTACATTCGTCCGCCGCTCGCTGCAAGACGGAGACGCTCCGCACCGCCGGCCCCCTGCGCCACAAATCCGCTGCTGCTCACGATTGGCTACGCTGCTTGCCATGTCGGATGGTGCGGGCAACACGCCGGTGGTTGCCTGTACCGGATGGAGAGTTGCACCTGACCGATGAGACCCCGCTCCCCGCCGCCGTGCTGGCGGCCCTGCTCGCGCGGATGCAAGACGACCGCGCCGGGGAAGGGTTGCAGTCAGTGGAGGCGTACCAGGCGCTGTATCCGGGGTACGAGGACGGGGTGGCGAAGAAGGTCGCGCAGGTCGAGGACGTTGACTGACAACGAGGAGTAGAAATCCAAATGG
>JABSRK010000473.1 GCA_013213915.1 Planctomycetota bacterium | reverse complement strand
CCACCGACTTCGACGGCAGGTACAGCTTCACCCGGAAGCCCCTGTCCTCGAGGCTGTAGATTATTGCCGTGTAGACGACCTTCTGCGCCGTACTTTTCTCCATCCCCCCCAGGGCCGGGAACGACGTTGGGAGATCATGCGCGTGGATGTTCCGCCCCCAGGTCCTCGGGTGCCCCTGCAGCTGCGAGTCGATGAGCTGCAGGCGGTCGCGGACGACCGCGTCGATGTGCTTCCCCCTCGCGCCCGTCTTTTTCAACTGGTCCGCCGTTACCGACATTTTGCCCGTTCTTCTCCGTGGAGCGGTCCTATGTGACCAGGCGCTCCGATATTTAATAGCCCGCCGCTTTCTGCGGCGGGTGTATACACATACTTTTGTTCCCACAGACACACAGCACCGCATAGACAATGTCAGCAGGAGGCGTCTTCAAGCTTATCGCCAACGATGGCAAGGCCGACCGCCTTATCATGGCGACGAAGCTCCTCAACCAGCGCATCAAGGACGTGATGTGCGCCCGCAAGAGCGCCGGCAAGGCCGACATCACCCCGACCCTCGCCGACCTCGAGCAGACCCACATCCTCTTCGTCAACGCCCACTTCAAGCCCTTCGCCGCGATCGGCTACGAGTACAACAAAGTCCGCCCCCAGAGCGGCAACCCCTCTCTCGGGAACTCCATCACCTTCTCCATCCCGCAGTTCGGGGACTTCTTCCACGACATGGTGGGGCGCCAGGTCCTGTCCCCCTACTCGTCGAGCGTCCAGACAGCGCCGACCCAGGGCGTCCCGGGCTTCCCCGCTGATGGATTTGACTGGGATAGCTCCACGGCTCTTGTCGGTTCCAGGTACACCCTCGTTGATGCCTTTGGCAACGCCGTGACGCCGGAGACAGGAAATTTCCGCAACCTCGTGCGCTACTGCGAGTACCCCGGCGAGCGCCTGTACCAGAACGTCAAGTTCGACGTCAACGGGAACCCCCTCGACGAGTACAACGACACGACGATCAACATGATCCGGAAGTTCACCATCGGCGCCGACAAGATCGTCGGGTATAAGCGCCTCGTGGGCCAGGAGGTCTGCCGCGAGGGCTACAGCGGCCCGAAGCTGGCCGCCGCGACGGACAGCCACAACGACGGGTCCCAGCCGTTCACCACCTTGGAAACCGTGCCGGGCCCTCTTAACATCCCCACGGTCCCGCAGCGATCGGTAAACCCTGTCAGCTCGACCGACGCGGCTTACATCCGCCAGGCCTTCCCCGACAACGCTTGGGATGTCAACCTCGGGACGCCCGCGATCGACCACGATGCTTCCAACGGGGCCTTCGACCCATTGAATCCAACTCTGCAAAGCCAAGGTTACCAGGCAGTTATCCGCCAGTGCCTCTCGGCGGTCGACGGCCCCCAGACGCCGAAGTACGAGCAGCCCCAGCTCGAGCTTTGGAACAAGCTGCGGTTCTGGTTCAACGACGACGCCCGCCTCTCCATCGCCTCTGTCTCGATCCCCTTCGGGCAGCGCTTTATCACGGTCGACCTCGCCCGCCAGGACCTCCTCGCCTTCGAGTTTCCCGGCCTCTACGTCCGCCAGGCCGTCCCTTCTGGAACTAGCACCAATGATTTCACCGTCAACCACCGCCCCTGGATCTCGCCGGGGACGATCTCGGAGATCGGCCTGTCGCGCGTCGAGCTCTACGTCAACAACATATTCGTCAACCCCGAGATCCACGACATCTACATCAAGCGGATCGGCTTCTCCCTCATCCGCGTCTTCCGCCAGCACCGCGCCCGCACCAACAGCAGCGAGCGCGACGAGAAGCAGCTCTCGTCGCTGAAGTGGCCCATCGAGTACATGTTCGTCGGCCTCCGGCCCGCCTGGAACGTCTCTTCGGCAAACCCCAAGCAGTGGCGCGACTGGCACCGCATGACGAAGGTCAACGACATCGAGTGCACAGACTACAATCTGTCTTCACTTGACGGCACCGGGCAGACAGCAGGGACCAAGATCGGCCAGATCATCCCCAACAGCTGGGTGAAGGAGCTGAAGACGGCCGACAACGTCAAGCTCTCGGCCCACGGCATCCCGATCTACGACAACTTCCCCGACGTGTTCTTCAACAGCTACACGCCGTTCCACTACGGCGGCCCGGCCGTCGTGACGCCCGAGGCCGAGGGGGCCCTCATGGTGAACTTCGCCCTGTACCCCAAGAGCTACCAGCCGAGCGGCCACATCAACGTCTCGCGCGCCCGCGAGTTCTACCTCAACTGGGAGTCGCGCTACGTCGGCTCGTCGACGCCAGCCGACCTCATCGCCGTCGCTGTCGCCATCAACTTCCTCCTGATCACGGACGGTTCGGCGGTGCTGCGTTACAGCACATAGAGAGCCAGCGTTCTGGTGTCTGTGACCCGCCGCTCGTTTGCTTCGAAAAAGAAAGGCAAGAATAGGTAGCAAAACAAACAATTTTTCCGGCCGGCAATTACACAATGAGGCACAGAAAGGGAGAAGAAAGAGTCT
>JABSRK010000472.1 GCA_013213915.1 Planctomycetota bacterium | reverse complement strand
GCGGGAGCTGCGCATCGATCGCATCAATCGCAACGAATCACCTGCCAGCCAGCGACGCAAACCTGCCCCCGAAAGACGGCCGGGCAACACGCGTCGCAGCGGACGTCGTGCCGGACGCGGAACCCAGCGAGGCAATCGTCCGCGCCGACTCGGTGACCTCCTCGCCTTGAGTCGCAGCGCCCAGGCGCGCGCCTATCCCAAGTTCCCGGCGTACTCCCCCGAACCGCCGGAGGTGAAGAAGGGCACCCTGATCATCGTCGGAGGTGGGGGCCTCCCCCCCGGACTCATGGACCGGTTCATCGAACTCGCCGGCGGCCCTGACGCGCCGCTGGTGTACATCCCGTGCGAGGAGCGCGAGCGCATCGAAACGGCCCCCCGCATGCTCGTCTCGTGGCGCCGTGCCGGCGCGAAGGACGTGGGCTGGGTTCACACCAAGAGCCGCCACGCCGCCGACACGGACAACGAAATCCTCACCAAGCTCAAGCGCGCGAAAGGAATCTGGTTCGGTGGCGGACGGCAATGGAACCTGGTGGACTCGTACCAGAACACGACAGCTCACAAGCTCATGCACGACGTCCTCGCACGCGGCGGGGTCATCGGTGGCTCGTCAGCAGGTGCGTCCATCCAGGGTTCTTACATGGCGCGCGGCAACCCCCTGGGCAACCGGGACTCCATGGCGGAGGGCTACGAGATCGGCCTGGGGTTCCTCACGGGCGTCGCCATCGATCAACACTTCACCCAGAGGAACCGTCTCCCCGACATGACCGCGCTGGTGGACACCTATCCTGAGCTGCTGGGGATCGGGCTCGACGAAGCGTCATCCATCATCGTCCAGGGAACGGTTGCCGAGGTCTTCTCTCGCCCGGGCCGCAACGCCCTCTTCTACGATCGCCGCGTACCCGTCGCCCCCGGGAAGTTGGACCACCTCGTCGTCAAGCACGGCCAGCAGTACGACCTGAAGGCGCGGCGGCTCGTCGAGCCGAGCCCGAAGAAGCAGTAGCTCTCTTCCCCGCCATTCACGAACGGCCGGCTGCAGCCCTCGCCAAACCCAACTCCAGGAAGTAGGTTGGGCTGGCCATGACGACACCACACTCCAGACGTCAGTTCCTACGCTCCTCCGCCGCCGCGGGCATCGGCCTCGCATCCCTGGGATCGAACCCGGGGTTCTGGTCCGGTGGCTCGGCCAGGCTCCGCGTTCTCTCCGTCGGCGTCGTCGGCACCATCGGTCAGAAGGACCGGAACGAGGTGAGCAAGCACCCAGACGCCGAGATCGTCGGGCTGTGCGACGTGGACGCGAACGCGCTGAACAGAGCCTCGAAGGAGTTGCCCGACGCGTTCACCGGAAGCGACTACCGCGAGGTCTTCGCGAATCACGCGGACAAGTTCGACGCCGTGATCGTGTCTACGCCCGACCACTCGCACGCGCCGATCATGCTGACGGCGCTCAAGCACGGTAAGCACGTGTACGGCCAGAAGCCGCTCGTCCATCAGCTCGAAGAGCTGGTCATGATGGAGAACGCCCTGGGCCAGAGACCGGGGCTCGTCACCCAGCTGGGCGACCAGCGCATGGTGTATCCGGGCCGCCGCGCGGCCGTGGAGATCCTGCGCCAGGGACAGCTTGGCAAGGCCATCGAGGCGCACTGCTGGACCGGGTCGCCCAATGCGGGGCGCTACTTCAACTACGAGCGCGAGCTGCACGAGCCGAGCGCGCCACCGAAGCACCTGGACTGGGACCTGTGGCTAGGACCGTGCGCCAAGGCCCCGTATCGCAAGGACCTGGCGCCCGTGAAGTGGCGCTCATGGTGGGAATACGGCACCAACGGTCTCGGCGACTGGGCCTGCCACATCCTCGACGTGATCATGTTCGCGTACGACGATCTCACCTCCCCCATCGCCGTGCAGACGCGCTGCGCGTCGGCGCCTGATGAGCACTTCCACACCCACCCGTGCTCGTCCCAGATCACCTACGCGGTCGACTCGGACAAGTTCGCGAAGCGATCGTTCACCATCCACTACAACGACAGCGGCCAGGAGGCGTCGCGGGCGGCGCTCGGTCTCCCTTCCGATGCGTGGCTCGACGGCAACTGCACGCTGGTCGTGTGCGAAGGCGGCATCCTCGTCCTCGCCGCGGGCGGACGCCTCGAGATCTGGCGCGACGGCACGATGACCAAGGGGCTGGACATGCCCGACCTCCCCGCCTTCCCCAAGCTCAACCACTGGCACGCGTGGGTCGATAACTGCCTGGGCAAAAAGACCGAGCTGCGCACCCCGTTCAAGGATGCGGTGCGCATCACCGAGCCCGCACTCCTCGCCGTCAAGGCGACCCGTTTCCCCGGAAAGGAGCTGCGTTGGGACAAGGCGAACCTGGCGTTCACCAACAACGAAGAGGCCACCGCGACCCTGGTGAAGCGTGCCTACCGCAAGGGCTTCGCGCCGCCCGCATTCGAATGACCCATGACACGCTCGCTGCTGGTCTTCGTCATCGCCCTCGTCGCATCCGGTGCGT
>JABSRK010000471.1 GCA_013213915.1 Planctomycetota bacterium | reverse complement strand
ACAGCCTCGGGTCCCGGTCCCGGCCGCCCGACGGTGACGGTCTACGTCAACGGTCAGCCGCCGCAGCCTCTGCCATCCACTGCAGAGATGCCGGGAACGACGCTTCACGAGTGCTTCATGTTCCCGGCGGGCGCGTGGCAACTCATCATTCTGGTGCAGCAACCGCCCTGTCAGAGCGAGAGCCTGACATGGTCTTTTTGAGCGCGTTCGCGACGCCGGCGCTTCGCGCCGACGTCGCCGGGAACCGCGGGTCTACTGGAACTGGATCTCGTGGGCGTCGGTGAGGGTGAAGGTGCCGTCGGCGGCGTTGCTGCTGATGACCGCGCCCTGGACCATCATGCCCATCCCCGCCAGGCCGGCGGGGGCGCCCCTCGCGCCTCGCCGCTTCGAGGACTACGCTGGGCGCCGAACTCCCGTCAGGTAGCGAAAACGCATCCAACGCAACCCAGAGGCGACACTCATGGACAGGCTCTCACGTCGCGGTTTCCTCTTCGCGTCAACCGGCGCAGCCGCAGGAACTTTCGTTGTCACCGGTTTCCCTGAAGCTGATGGGCTTGACCCTGCAAAGAGCGGCCTGATCACGGGCCGACCCAAACCCCTGCGCTACGCGTCCATCCCCGGCTTCCTCAGCGCCGAACAGATCGCGCCGCATCACACCGCTCATTACGGTGGCGCCCTGCGCGGCTACGGCGCCGCCGACGCGAAGCTGCAGTCCAGCATCGTCGAAGGCAGCGCAATCGACGCCAGCGCCTACGGGGCGATCCAGCGGGCCAGGGCAACCAAAGGCAACAGCGTGCTCCTGCATGAACTGTACTTCGACGCGATGGTCCCCAAGACGGTTGCTCCGAACGCTGAACTGCGCAGCGTCATCGAGAAGCGCTTCGGGTCCCTCGACAAATGGGCCGCCGACTTTCAAGCCAGCGCCAAGGCCGCCGCCGGATGGGCCATGCTCGCGTTCCACCCGGTCAACGGCAAGCTCTACAACGTGGTCAGCGATGCACACGCCATGGGCCC
This sequence comes from Planctomycetota bacterium, assembly GCA_013213915.1. Classification (GTDB taxonomy): domain Bacteria; phylum Planctomycetota. Next base: position 1,501 of record JABSRK010000471.1, on the reverse strand, counting down.
GCTCTGGATGGCTACGCCCCTTCTCGTCATCGACGTCTACGAACACGCGTTCTACGTCGACTACAAGAATCGCAAGGCGCAGTACGTCGAGAAGTTCATGGATCACATCGACTGGAAGGAAGTGAACCGCCGGTACAAAGACGCCAGCTGACAAGGCGTTGGGTGTCGACGTCGATTACCGGGCCTTGCGGTCCCAGGGCTGGGCCGGCAAGGGGTCGTAGCGCGGGTGGGCGTCCCGCGACGGGAAGGTGGCCGCGGCGGCGACGAGGCGGTCACGGGCCTTCACCGCGTCCGGACGTTCGGAGGCCATCAGGTTGTGCTGCTCGTCCGGGTCGGCGTGCAGGTCGTGGAGACGAGAGGGGCTACCGTCGGTGACCCAGAGCTTGAACCGGGCGTCGCGCAACACGCGGTCGGCGCGGGGACGAGCGGGGATGACCCGTCCGTCGCGCTGCCGCGCCACGCCGCCCCCCATGGCCATGATCCAGTTGCGGTGACCCTTGTCGCCGAAGCCGAGCAGGGGATCCACCAGCGAATGCCCGTCGACGTGATGGCCCTTGGGAGTGGACGCGCCCGCCAACTCCAGGAGGGTCGGGTACAGGTCGGTGAAGTCGGTGAGCGCCGGGACCACCCGTCCCGCCGGGACCTGCCCGGGCCAGCGGGCGAAGAACGGCGCCCGGCAACCTGACTCGCGCAAGCGACCCTTGCCCCCCTTGACCGCACGATTCCCGAGACGACCGGTGACGCCGCCGGCGGTGCCGTTGTCGGTGGTGAACAGGACCAGGGTTCGTTCCGCCAGTCCCAGGTCGTCGAGGGCACCGAGCAGCCGGCCCACCAGGTGGTCGGTGTAGCGGACCATGGCCCGGTGCCGCGGCATCTTGCCCTTCGCTTGCGGATCGAGGGGCGTCGGTATGAGCGGGCCGTGGGTCAGGGCCATCGGGTAGTAGAGCAGCATGGGCTCATCTCTGTGCCGCTTCATGAACGAGATGAGGAAGTCGGTGTAGAGGTCCGGTCCGAACTTGCCCTCGTGAAGCTTGCTGCCGTCCTTCGTGTGGACGTACGGGTCCTGGTAGCGCGCGTTGCTCTTGGGATTGCCGCCCTCCCCACCGGTCCACATGCACCAGTCCTCGAAGCCGTGGGCAGCGAGGACGTCCGGCTGCACGCGGAAGTCGTTGATCTGCCACTTGCCGGCGATCGCCGTGCGGTAGCCCGCCGTGCGCAGCGCCCGGGCGAAGGTGGGGTTGTGCTTGGGGTCGAAGTGGCAGCCCGCGCCCCACCGCGGGACATCCCAGTGATTGACCCAGCCGTGTCGGAACGGGTACTGGCCGGTGAGCAACGTGACCCGGGTCGGCGTTCACTTGGGCATGGAGTACGCGTTGGTGAACCGCGCACCCTCGCGAGCGATGCGGTCGATGTGCGGCGTCTCGAACCCACCCCCGCACGCCGAGATCCACTCGGGGCCGAGATCGTCCACCATCATCAGCAGCAGGTTGGGCTTGGGCGC
>JABSRK010000470.1 GCA_013213915.1 Planctomycetota bacterium | reverse complement strand
GCCTGACAGGTTGCGCCCTGTCATCAGATGCGCGACGTCGCGCTGGACGCCGGTGTGGTTGGCGTTCCAGTAGTTGCGGAATTCAGAGAGGAGATTGCTCGCGTTGTTGGTGGTGTACGGGTTCGAACCCGAAGACGTGCGGACGATGACCGTCGTGATGATGTAGCCGATGCTCACGTCCGACTGGTAGATGGCGTCCGTGCCGTTCATGACGTTCTCGGCATCCAGGACGGTGTTGTTCAGATTGTTGCCGTTGGCGTTGTAGAACTGGACGTCGCAGTCAATTCCGATTTCACAGAACTTCAGGTTGCCCAGGCCGCCACGAACCCCGCCCGTCCCGACACCGCCGAGCGCTGGTACCGGCACCACCACACAGGTCCCAGGCATCGCCACGTTGTCGTGGGCGTCGTAGACGACGTGGGCGTCGGGCGCAGCCGACGGGTCCACATCCCGTACGGGCTGGATGCCAATGGTGGTGCCCGGGAGTCGGATCACACCGCTGATGGACGGGCCGCTCCGCGAGATGGCCACCACCGAACCGTACAGCCCGGAAACCGCACCTCGATACGTGGTGGGCGCCGGCGCCGGAACCGGGACGCGGCCCCCAGGACCGTCCGCCAGCACCTGGAAGTCAGGGGCCCGCAGCGAATGAGGCTGACACCGGACCTCGTATTGAACATCTCCAATCCAGATCGGGAACGTGAACGGACCGGCGGGGCCAGACGGCACCAGGCTCTGGACCGTCCCCACGCTGATGTCGAGGGCCTGGAGCACCGACGTCGCAGCCGGCACGGATTGAGCGTGTAGGGGCACGACGAGGATGCAGAGAGCGAGCGACAGGAAGCGGGCAGGGAAAGGCATCGGGCACTCCGAGGCTGATAAAACCGGTGGTTCCTCAGCCCCACTATACCGGGCCACCCCCACCCCAAGAGAAGCCCAATCAACTGCAAACGGGCCTGCCGGCACCGCGTGCGGTAGGGTTTTCTGGGTACTAGGCCCACATTCATGGATACACGCGTCGATCCCCGGCAGCATCCGTACTGCGCACGCCCCTGGCGGCAGGTGACCTTCCTCTCGGACGGGACCGCCGTCTGCGCCTGCATCGACGCAGCGCGGACAAACCCGCTCGGGAACATCCATGAGCGCACCTTCGACGAGATCTGGAACGGGCCCGAGTACCAGCAACTACGCGGGCTCATCGCCAACGATCAGATCGACGCCGTCCCCATATGCCAGAAGTGTCCCAACCGGATCGTCGAAGCTCCGAAAGACCGGGCCAAGGTGGAGGGCTTCCCCTACCCCACCTCCCTGTATCTCGAGTCCGTTGCCGCGTGCAACCTCAAGTGTCCCGGGTGCGACCGCGACGCCATCGAGGGCAACCGTGACGGCAAACTCGTCATGGACATGGACGCCTACAAGAAAATCGTTGACCCCCTCTCCCCCGACCTCACGTACATGGAGTACCACCTCGGCGGCGAGAACTTCATGCACAAGCAGTGGCCGGAGATGATCCGCTACGCCAAGGACAAGAACCCGAACGTGTTCGTCCTCACGAGCACCAACGGTCACTACTTCCGCAACACCGAGGAGCGCGAGGCCCTCGTCAACTGCGGCATCGACGGTGTCATCTTCTCCATCGACGGCGCCACCCAGGAGAGCTACGAGAAGTACCGGGTCCGCGGCAAGATCGACATCGCGCTGGAAGCGATGGAGGGCGTCCTGGAGGCCCGCGAGCGCCTCGGAAAGGAGCGCCCCCTTATCTGCTGGCGCTACATCCTCTTCGACTGGAACGACTCAGACGAGGAGATGGACCTCGCCCGGAAAATGGCCAGAGACATGGGCGTCGACTTCTTCGCGTGGCACCTGAACGTCGCCGAGGCCGACTACTCGTCCAAGCGCTACCACATCGGGAGCCCACATCTCGAAGAGATCGCCGACGAGCTCTGGGACAACATCCAGTACTCGGTCAAGCTGCCGGCGGTGTACGACCCCTACAGCGATACGACGATCCAGCACACCTCGGTCGAGGCGTAACGGAAGCACCGTTTCCCCTACGGACGATTCAGTGCGTCCGACAACCGCTTGACGTTGGCCATCATCACGTCGAGGTACCCACTCGCACCCGCGTCCAGGTTCTCAGCTGGCGAGAACTCCACGCTGGCCAGGTTGAAGCGCTCCTGCAGGAGCCCGACTGTCTCGGGGAACGGCGCACGTTCCCACAGCATGATGCGTCTCTCCCCTGCGCCCTGCAGCTTCAGCGCGATCTCCGCGAGCGTCTTGCCCGGGAGTGGAGATCCCGGGTCCATGGCCAGGCTCTTGATCGTCCAGCCCATCCCGCGTGCCAGGTAGTTGTACGCGGGGTGACTCGCCAGGAGGGTCACGCCCTTCAGCTTCGGAGTGAGCTCGACGAGCTGCACGCGGAGCCTCTCCAGGTCGGTCATGGCATCGGCGAGGCCTTGATCGAAGGCCGCAGCGTGCTCCGGCCACGCCTTCTTCATGGCGCCAGCGATGGCCC
>JABSRK010000047.1:9174-16089 GCA_013213915.1 Planctomycetota bacterium | reverse complement strand
CCGGCTCGGCTGCCCCTGCTGATCACGCGCCCGCTCACCGTCCGCCCCCAGGGCGAGGATGAGATAGACGACTGGTTCCTCAAGGCCGAGAACGCGTTCAAGAGCGGTCGCGATCGCAAGGGACTGGGTCATCTCGACAAGGTCGTGAGCGCCGTGCCCGACGACGAGGATGCGCTCGTCCTCGGTCTCGGTCCGGCGATGAACATCGGTCGCTATGACAGCGCGGACGCGTGGTCGCGGAAGCTGGTCGAACTGAAGCCGAAGAACCGCCGGTTCCGGGTTCTCCGTGCCGAGATCCTGATTGAGATTGGGCGACTTGAAGACGCCGAGACGGTTCTCGAGCCGCTGATGGGGAAGGACGCTGAGCCGCAGGCGACTCAGCCAGCCATCGATTTCGAGGCCCGCGCGATGGTGGCGCGCATGCGGCTCATGCGGGGCCGTCGCGAGGAGGCGGACCAGCTTTACGATTCGCTCGTCCAGGAGGCCAAGCGGGTCATCGTGAAGGATCGGGGGCAACTCGTCGCGTTGGCGGAATCCTATACGTTCTACCGCGGGCTTCGCGAGGCCGAGAAGGCCCTCTCCGACGCGCAGAAGGCGGCCGCGAAGGAGGCGGTGGCGAAGGAACAACCAGTCGACCCCCGGCCCAGCCTCGCGTTGGGGCGCCTCTACCTGGACAAGTTCTACCTCCCGGGTGATGCGGCGGAGGAGTTCAAGGCAGCGCTGGTGGCGCGGCCCCGCCTGGCGGCGGCGCGGTGGGGGCTCTGCCGCTCCTACGCCGCGTGGCAGAACACAGCGCAGGCGACGGACGCGCGCCGCAAGACCCTCGCCACCAACCCCAAATACAAGGCCGCGCTCGTGGCCAAGGCCGCGGAGCAGCTCGGGAACACGCTCCTCGATGCGGCCGATGCCACCCTGGGCGAGGTCCTCGCCATCGATCCGCATGACCGGGATGCGCTGGCGCTGAAGTCGCTGGTGTGCCGCATCACCGGCCGCATCGCCGAGGCCGAGGCCACGTGGAAACGTCTCCTGGAGGTGGACAAGACGTATTCCAGGGGGCATCTCGTCGTCGCGGAGGTGCTCAACGGGCGACGCCGTTGGCAGGAAGCGCTTGCGTCGTGCCGCCTGGCCACCAAGGTCGATCCCGAGAACCCGGAGGCCTGGGATGCGCTCGCGCGCTATGCCTTCTTCCTTGGTCTTGAGGAAGAAGGCCACGAAGCCCTGCGACGTGCCGACAAGGTCGACAAATTCACCCATCCGTGGCGCCGGAACATGTTCGAGAACCGGCGGGTTCTCGAGAAGTTCTACAAGGAATTCGAGACCAGGCACTTCGTCCATCGCGTGCATCGGCGCGAGATGGGTTCGTTCAAGCCGTACCTGGTCCCCTTTTGCCTGAAGTCCTGGCGCATCCTCACCAAGAAGTACGGATTCAATCCGCCGGGGCTGGTTCAGAAACCGGGCAAGGTCCTCGTCGAGTGGTTCTCCGACCACGGCGACTTTTCGGTTCGTACGCTGGGCTTCACCCATCTCGGGGCGACCGGCGTCTGCTTCGGTCCGTTCATCGGCATGAACTCACCCGGGGCGCGTCCGCCCGGCGAGTTCTCCTGGGCGCGCACGTTTCACCACGAGCTCGCCCACACCATGACCATCGGCCTCGCGAAGGGCCGCATGCCACGCTGGCTGACGGAGGGGCTGAGCACTCACGAGGAGAAGTGCTACGACGCCGCCTGGGACCGGGGCCTCTACCGGGAACTCCATGCCGCCATCGCCAACGACGTCCTGTGCAAGGTCCTGACGTTCGATGCGAACTTCGGGGGCCCGCGCGTGGTGTTCGCGTACTTCCAGGGCGGGCTGGTCTGTGAGTGGATGGCCGGCAGGTGGGGGATGCCCAAGATCATCGAGATGCTGAAGGCCTATGGCGACGATCGGCTGACGCCTGAGATCCTGGAGGACGTCCTGGGGACGACCGCGGGAGCCTTCGATACGGATTTCAAGGCGTGGATCACCGAGCGCATGAAGACCGTGAAACTGCAGCCCAAGCTGTCGGAGAAGGCCACCGCCGAGCTGGAGTTGAAGCTCAGGGCCGCACCGAAAGACAAGGAGGCGCTGCTCGGACTTGCGGCGGCGTACGCCGACCGGAAGCTCGTGCTCGACGCCAAGGAGATGATCTACCGCGCCAAGCGAGCCGGGATCAAGGATCCGCGACTCCACCTGATAGAGGGCCGGCTCGCCCAGCAGTCCAAGGCGTTCACCAAGGCCAGGGAGCACTACGAGAAGGCACTCGCGGCCGGGCTCGATGACCACGATTTGCGCATCGCACTCGCGGAGATGAGCGAGCAGGATCGCGATCCCAAGGCGGCATCGGTGCAGTGGAAGGCGGCCCTCGATACGTTCCCGATGATCTCCGGGGCGGCGGACCCGCGTCTCCACCTGTCGCGCATCGCGGCGGGCGCGGACGATCTTGACGGCGCCATCTACTGGCTCGAGGAGCACGTGAAGGTCACGTACGAGGATCTCAAAGCACGCAAACAACTCGTGGGTTGGTATCGCCTCCGAAAAGACAGCGTGAACATGCGGCGGCATCTCGTCGCCATGATCAATGTCTACCCGCTGGACAAGTCGATCCATGTGGGCCTCGGCGATCTCTACCTGGAAGAAAAAAAGGGCGACGAGGCCGTGACCGAATTCGAGGTGGCGCTGTCGCTCCAGCAACTGGAACCCGAGCAGGATCGCAGCGCCGCCGAGGAGGCCACCATCCGGGTCAGCCTCGGTCGTGCCCACATGCTTGGCGAGGACGGCCTCGACGAGGCGGAGGCGCAGGCCAGGCACGCACTGGAGCTCGTCCCCGATCACCCCGCGGCGCGTACGCTTTTGCGTGCGGTGCAGGCGGCGCGGCAACAGAACGGAGACAAGGAATGAACGTCGATACCGTCGTCAGGGATACCTGGAGCCGTGTCAGGGAGCGGCTCCGATCCGAGATCGGCGACCGCTTCTTCGACATGTGGTTCGAGCGCAGCCGCGTGCTTTATCTCAAGCGCGGTGTCCTCGCGATCGGCGTCCCCAACCTGTTCATCCGTGAGTGGGTCGAGGAGCACTACGGCGCCATCCTCAGCCAGATCTCGTCCGACGAGATCGGCGCGTCCGTCAAGATCGCAGTGAAGGTCGATCCCAGCCTCTTCCGCGAGATGCGCGAGAAGACGGAGAAGATGGAAGAGGTCGTGGATGCGCCGGAGTCGGTCGAGAGCAAGGACCTCGACACCTTCATCGAGACGGCAGGCAACTTGATGGCCACCAAGGCCGTGCGCCATGTCACGCAGGGCGAGAGTCCGCCCATGAACCCGCTGGTCATCTGGGGGCCGGAAGGGTGCGGCAAGTCGCACCTCGCTGCCGCCGCGGCGCGACTGTTCCCCGAGCGCACGACCCTCTACCGCGTCACGGGGGAAGAGTTCGCCCGCCGTTTCGCGTGGAATCTGAAGACGCGCAAGATCGACCGCTTCCGCGCCCAGGTCGGGGGTGCGGATGCGTTGATCTTTGATGACGTCGAGGACCTGGCGGGCAAGACCGTGACCCAGCGGGAAGTCGCGACCTTGTTCCAGGATCTTGGCGCGCGCGGCGCCCAGGTCCTGGCGTTCCTCGATTGCCACCCGAAGGACGTTCCCGACCTGGGCGCGGGGCTGCGGTCAGTGCTGCTGTCCGGGATGCTCATCGAGATCGAGCCACCGGGTGAAGCCGACACCGTTCGCATTGCCGAGACCCTGCTGTCTACGGCGCGTCGGCGCATTCCGTCCGAGGTCGTGCGCATCGTCGCCAGCCGTTGTGGTGGTTCCGTCAGGCGGATCGACCGCCTGGTCCGGAAGGTGTATGCGTTTTCCGGGCTCACCGGCGAGCCGGTGACGGCGGCGTTTCTGGATCGCCATCTCACGGAGATCGCCGGCCCCACCGATCCCGACGAACGTCGTTTCGAGACGGTCCTCTCCGTCGTTGAGGAGCACTTCGACATCGACCGATCCGACCTCCTTTCCAAGCGCAAGATCAAGGTGCTGTCGGCTCCTCGCGGCGTCGTCGTCTGGCTTCTTCGCGAGCATGGAGGGGAGACCTTCAAGGCGATTGGTCGTCGTCTGGGGGACCGTAGCCACACCTCGGTCTACCTCATGTACAAGAAGTGGTCCGAGCTGATCCCCGCCGACCCTGAGCTCATGGGCCTCGTGAACGAGGCGGGTCGACGCATCATGACGGTCGGATAGGGAAGCGCGGCGACGCTACACTCGGTGCATGTTCATTGCGTTCGAGGGAATCGACGGCTGTGGCAAGTCGACGTTGCTGCAGTTGATTGCCGAGCGGCTACGCGCAGAGGGGCGTGATCCGCTCTGCGTGCGCGAACCCGGATCAACGCCGCTGGGGGAGCGGGTGCGGGAAGCGTTGCTCGATCCCGCGACCGGCGAGCTGACCGCGTGGACGGAGGTGTGCCTCTTCACGGCTTGCCGGGCCGAGATGGTATGGACGCAGATCCGCCCTGCCCTCGATGCAGGTCGCGACGTGCTGCTGGATCGCTACTTCTACAGCACGCTTGCCTACCAGGCCTACGGCCAGGGGGCCGACCTGGAAGCGACTTGGAAGCTCCAACTGGAAGCCGTGGAGGGGCTGTTGCCCGATCTCGTGTTGCTGCCAGACGTGACGGAGGAAGTCGCCACCGCCCGGCGCCGCGACGGCGACGATCGGATGGAAGCGAAAGGGCGGGACTTCCTCGCTCGCGTCCGCGTCGGCTTCATGGAGCTCGCGCGGAAGGATGCCGAGCGGTGGTGCGTCCTCGACGGCGCCGCGGCGCCGGAGGTCGTGGCCGCGGCGGGGTGGGACGCGGTCACGGCGAAGATGTAGGGCGACGACGGTAGGATATTCCCATGACGTTCCTTTCGGAGGTTTTCGGGCACGAGCACGCGAAGGAGCAGCTCTCTCGCATGTTGGCGCAGGGGCGCGTGCCGAACGGCATCCTCCTCCACGGCGATGCCGGGCGCGGGAAGCGGACGCTGGCCATGGCTTTCGCGCGGGCCATGCTCGGCACCACTGTCGATGATCATCCGGACCTCTTCGTGGTCACCCGAGGGGAGGACCAACGGCTGATCGGGATCGACCGGATCCGCGCCCTCAAGCAGGAGTTCTCTCTCACGCCGGCGCAGGGTGAGTGCCGTGTCGCGGTGGTGGTAGACGCCGAGCGGCTCACCGAGGAGGCCGGGAACGCCCTTCTCAAGCTGCTCGAGGAACCGCCACCCAAGAGCCATATCATCCTGACGGCGCGCGATCGCGACGCGGTGATGGAGACCCTCGTCTCGCGCTGCCGGTTGCTGCGGGCGCCGCCGTTGTCCCGTCGTGAGGTGCTGGCGTTTCTCGAAGCTCGGGGTGTGGCAGACGACCGGGCGAGGCTGCTCGCCCTCCTTGCTGAAGGCCGACCTGGCTACGCCTTCGGGCTTGCGGAAGACGGGTTCGAGGAGCGTGTGCTCGCGCCCACATTCCGGCTCCTGCTACCCGGCGGAGCCCCACACCAGGCGGCCGAGGAGGTCGCCGCGCTGGCCCGGGAGGGCACCAAGAAGGCCGAGGGTGCGCGTGAGCGGGTCCGACTCGTGCTGGGCACCGTCGCCTGGTTCCTGCGGGCGGCTCTCAAGGTTTCAACCGGCGCTCAGGCAGGTCGTGACGTCCTTGATCTTCTCGAGCCACCGCTTCGTAAGGCGCTGAGCGAGCGCGGACCCATCGCCGTCGAGCGCCAGCTCGAGCGGGTCCTCGAGGCGATGGCCGACGTCGATCGCAACGTCGGTATCGATCTTGTCCTCGAGAGCCTGATCCCCAGCATCGCCTAGTCGTCCCTGAGCGGCCGTCCTGGAGCTTCCAGACGTCGGACCCGGATGTTAAAAGAGAGGGACGAGGCGCGGTTACCTTTAAACTCGATCGATGTCGACGGAGACGCACGAGAAGATTCGTGAGCTGGTGCGGGATGACCCCCGCTACCGCGCGGAGGCCTACCTCTTCACCCTTGAGGCGTTGAACTTCACGCTCGAGGAGATGAAGAAGGCCGGCCACGAGGGACACATCGACGGGAAGCAGTTGCTTCACGGGATGCGTAACTACGGGTGCCGTCTTTTCGGATACCTCGGTCGTGCCGTCTTCAACGAGTGGGGCATCACCGAGACCTCAGACTTCGGCGAGATCGTGTTTCGCCTCGTTGACGCGCAGCTCCTGTCCAAGCAGGACACGGACTCCAAGGCGGACTTCGACGGGGTCTACGACTTGTCAACGGCCTTCGAGGCCGAGTATCTGTACCCCTGACGCCCTTACTTGTTCCTGTCCGCGTCCACTTCCTTGGTCGGCTGCGGTAGCGATTTCGCCACCAGCGCATACTCAGGAACCGACGCCATGTCGACGTTGCTCATCTTGAGCATGTGCCAGAGGGCGCGTTGGAGTTGCCGGTCTTCTAAGAAGTCCGCCCGGAATTCCTTGCCCCGGAGGTCGGACGCCGTGCGGCGAATTTCACGGCGGAGTATGGGGCGAACGTCCTGTTTCGGGAGCGGGGTCTTCAGCTTCGTGAACAGGGCGTCGAAGCCCGGGTAGGAGTTCGGTTCGCGGCCGTCGGAGACGGCGAGCTTTTTCACCAGGTCCGGGTTCTCCTTCGCCATGCTGGCTACGTAGTCGGTGAGCGCGCTGCTCTCGGCGATACGCGTCCACTCTTCGACCTTCCAACCCTCGAACTCATCGGGCTTGATGATCTCGTCGGGCAGAACACCACCCTCGGCAATGACCTTCCCGTCCTGGTCGCGTTCCTTGTGGATGCTGCGCCCGGAGGGGAGGTAGTAGCGGCCGCTCGTCAGCTTGCTCTCGGGCCCCGCATCGTAGCTGCCGTTCTTGTTGCCGTCGGGGTAGGGTTCGGGACCG
>JABSRK010000047.1:0-9164 GCA_013213915.1 Planctomycetota bacterium | reverse complement strand
CTGGCGGTCCTTGTTGGCGTCCTCCCACACCTCGCCCTCGTCCCTGCGTCCGTTGCCGTCCTTGGCGTTGAACGGCTCGCCCGGGTCCCAGCGGTTGTTCTGGCGCTTGCGGTCGTCCAGCGGTTCATCGGGGTCCCAGCGGTCGTTCTGATCAAGGTCCTCGAACGACTCACCCTCGTCCCAGTACCCGTTGCCGCGGGCCTGGTCGATGAACGGCTCGGCCGCGCGGGTATCCAGATCGAAGAACCGCTGGACGGACCCCTTGCCGAAGGTGCGGACGCCGATGACCTTGGCGCGCTTGTGATCCTGCAGCGCGCCCGAGACGATCTCGCTTTCGGACGCCGAGTACTTGTTCACCAGGACAACCAACGGGAGCCGGCGCACCCGGTCCGGTTGGCGGGAGAACAGCCGCTTCTTGGGAGCGATCCGCGTGTTGCGTCCCTCCCAGTAGCAGATCTCCTGTCGACCGTCCAAGAACTTGCCCGCGACCTCCTGCGCCGCACGCAGGTAGCCACCTGAGTTGTTGCGTAGATCGAGGATCAGCGCCTTCATCCCTGCGGCTTCCATGCGGTTCATGGCGTCTTCGAGCTCATCGGCCGTCGTGCTGCCGAACGTCGTCAACTCGGCGTAGCCGACCTTCCCGGGAAGCAGGTCGTAGTTGACCGTGGGAATGCGGATCATCTCTCGTGCCATCTCGTAGGTCTTGATCCCATTCCAACCCCTGCGATAGACATCCAGCGTGACTTTGGTGCCCGCAGGACCCCTCAGCCGCTTGATGATGTCGTTCAGGGCTGAACCGGCGGTGTCCCATCCATCGACGCGCATGATCTTGTCGCCCGAACGAAGCTTCTGGCGATACACCGGGCCCGAGTAGATCGGTCGCACGATGAAAATGCGCTTGTCTTGATCGAGGTTCACGTAGGCGCCGATGCCCCCGTAGGTGGGGTTGAGACCGAACGCCCATTCGGCAGCTTCGGAAGCGGACAGGAAAGTCGAGTGCGGGTCGAGCGACCGCACGAGTCCCTTGGCAGCTGCGTCGATGAGTTTTTCACGTGTGTACTGATCCCCCGAGTGATGGAGCTCCGTGACCATGACCATGAGTTCCTGGATCAAGTCGAGCTTCTCGTCGACCTTTGAATCGCTGTCATTGCGCGATTCCCGCACGGTCTGCAACGCCAGGCGCTTCCACTCGTCGACCTTCAGGTGCAGTGCCGCGATGGTGCCGCGGGGCGACGCCTCGCCGCGCAGCTCCTCGAGCACCGACCGCGCCATGTCGACCTGTCCGATGTCGGCCAGGGCGAGGGCTCCGGCGACGCGGTTCTCTTCCCTCGGCGATTCCAGTAGCTGCTGCATGACTCCGCGGGCCTTCATGCGTTTATCGCTATTCAGCCGATACACGGCGCGAGCGACGGCCGCAGTGAGCACCCCAGGCATGGGCTTGTCGAGGATGGAGGACAGCGCCGATCCCGCTTCAGGGTCGCCTTCCTCGGCGAGGAGGTCGCAGCAGATCTGTCGGATGCTGTCGTCGTCACCCGAACGGACGATATCCACGACCGCGCGAATCCCGGCGCCGTCGTCTTCGCCCATTTCGATGAGGGCCCGAGCACATCCGTAGCGGACGATGGCGCCGCTGTCGCCGAGGCCACCCTGGAGCACCGGAACCGCCTCTTCGCCGAGGCCGACCAACTGGTCCGTGACCCGGCTGATGCGCGCGATTTCCGTTGTCTTGAGCTTGGCGACGAGCTGCTTTGCTTGCACCGCCGGGTCGTCTTCCTGCGCGAACAGGGGACTCCAGGAAACAAGCAGCAAGGCGGTCGCGAGGGTGAGCAGCCGATCCCTCATCTGGCACTCCTTTTCGATCTGGACGCGGAGGGGGGCCCCGAGCCGCGCCATCATGGTAACCGGGCGGCAGTCCTTTGCATGCGTACGGCGCCGGTCGTCAGTCGTTGCCGTCGGACGCGGCAGCCTTTGTCGGGGGCACCTTCGCCCACAGGAACCGCTTGCGTTTGGACAGACGGCCGTCACCGATCCGACGGGCGTCGACTGTCGCGACATAGCCCCATCGCAGCGGATGGTTCTTGCCGCCTTCGCCTCGCATGAGAACGAGCAGAGAAGCCGATGTCCTTCCGAACCACCGATTCACCGGGGAGCCGTCCTCGCCGTCATTGCGAGAGGAGTCGATGGGGAACCACCCGTGACCGGGGAGATAGACCTCGGTCCAGCGGTGGTGGACCGTGTCTTCATACTGTGGGCCGGCGCTGCGCAAGGCTGAGGCGCCGACGTAGCGGGCCGGCAGCCCGTTAAGGCGTGCCAGCGCGATGAACGCGAAGTTGTATTCGCTACACGACCCGTGGCCGTTGCGCAGGACCCGGTCCGCCGACTCCCACTTCCCGTCGTTGCGGTAGGTCAGCCGGCCGCGCAGGTACTCGTTGATCCGGAAAGCGAGGTCGAGGGGGTCCTTGGCCTTGCCGCCGAGGGATGCAGCCACCTTGCGCATGTGGGGATCGGTCATGCCGTACTTGACGGCGTCGCCGAGGTACGCGGCGCGGACTTCTTCGGGTGCTTCCGAGAGAGGCTTCAGCCCGGTCCTGTTGACGTTGTGTGCGATTTCACTGAGGCGGACACGGCAGCTCCAGCCGACCTCGACGACCTCTTTGGCGGCAACGCGGGCGCGACGGTAGACGGCGAAACGGTTTCCCTGGCCGTCGCTCACGAACGCGTCGGGACGCGGCTGGAATCGCAGCTCGGTGATTGTCTGTCGCCGGTCGTCTACCGGGATGGCGACGCGGACCTCGACGTCTGTGAGGTAGCCGTTGCCGGATGCGCTCTTGCACTCGATGCGCTCCACGAAGCGTACGGAGCGCTCGATGGTCGGCCCCAGAACGCGGTCGGGGTCGTTGGCGAGCGTCGCCAGGATCAGGAGGAGGTGGCTCATCGTTTTCATGGTGCCGGGGAGACCACCGGTTGGTCAAGGTGGAGCTTGGCGGGGGGATGCGCTACGTTCGCACCATGGCGGTCCCGCGAAGGAACCCTGGTGAGTTGCAGATCGACCTGTTCTGCCATGGTGTTCGCATCGCCCCCGATCCTTGCCTCGCGTCAGACGCCCGGCCCATCGCACGGACTCGGGCCGGCCTCGGCTCCGGGCTAGAGTTGATTGTCCCGGGGGATCTCAAGGACTTGTGGCTCAACGCGCCGGTCGAGGAGGACTTCGTCCGGTCCTCTCCATACGAACTGAAGCGGGGAGAGACCGGCTGGGTCGTCACTGACACTCGGAACGGGGAAGTCTACCCCGTCGGGCTGCCCCAGGAACCGGACTGGTACGACGCCGCAACATCATCCGGCACGGTCATGCGCGAGATCGGAGTCCTGCAGGGGACGTATCTGGGAATCTACGTCTCGAATTCCTGCATGTACTGGTACAAGGACGAGGCGAAGAACTGTCGCTTCTGCACGACCGGTTTCAACGTCGGCGTGAACGAGATGGCCGACAAGGACGTGCGTGAGGTCGTCGAGACGGCGCAGCGGGCCAAGGACGAGTCTGGCGTCACCTTCGTACACTTCAACACGGGTTATCAGAACGGTCGCGGGTTGCAGCAGCTCGCGCCGTACGTCAAGGCCATCAAAGAGGAGGTCGGCGCGCTTGTCGGCGTGCAGGCCGTTCCTCCGGCCCGTGAAGCGGACCTCTGGCAGTACGACTGGCTGCGCGACCTCGGCTGCGACCACTTCTCGTTTTGCTACGAGTTTCAAGATCCGGAGTGGTTTGCCAAGCTCTGTCCAGGCAAGCAGGAGACCGTTGGGCAGCAGGCGTTCTTTCGCGGGCTCGAGTATTGCCAGTCACGCATGCCGAAGGGGGCGTGCTCGGGCGAGATCATCGCCGGCGTGGAACCGCTCGAGGCGACCCACGCGGCGATTGACTACATCACGGGCGTCGGCGCCTTCCCCACCGTGTGTATCTTCCGCCCCGTCGTTGGTTCGGATATGGAGCATTATCCCTCACCGGCGTTTGAGGACATGGTCCCCATCATGCGCCACATGTACCTCGCCTGTCGTAAGCAGCGCATTCCCATCGGAGCGGCTCCGAACATCGAGGTCTCTCTCATAGTCAATCCCGACGACGCTCAGTATCTCGTCCCGCGTACCTTGGGGTTCCGCATCGATCGCATGCGACTCGGCATCGTGAAGCGCCTGGCGCGCTCGCATTTCAACAAGGAGTTGCGGAAGCGGAAGGTGGCGGGCGATCTCGATATGCCCGACCGTCGAGAAGGCGTGGCGACCACCTCATGATCGTCGATGGCGACCATGCCCCCGTTGAGGTCGATGGGGACGGTCCCGTTGCGGTCGCTTTGCTTGGTGCGCTGCAGATGTCCGACATCCGGTTCGAAGTCGATCCTGGGCGTGCCGGCATCGACCTGCTCTGTCTTCGCTGTTCTGCGACCGCCCCGAATCGGGCACGTGTCAAGATCTTCGCGCCCCGTTCCGGAACTACCGTCGCGTTCATTTACAAGGACCCCCAGCTCCCCCTGTCCACCGATCGCTTCGCGTACGGGGCCCTCGTCCTGAAGAACCGACCCGCTTCCGACGAGGAGACCGTCGCGCTCATCGAGTACCTGGCGTCCGGGCTCCACCCGGAGTTGCGCCCGCCGACGCTGAAGCGCGCGTTTCCGTTCGACGTGCCGCGGTAACGATTCGCCCTCACCTTTTCGCTCGTTTTTCGGGTTCCCTCGGACGCTCCACCTCTCATGGAGTCAGCCATCGGATGGCGGTACGTATCCTGGGGACAGTCCTCGATGGCCTGGAGGCCGTCGAGGTGACGGTAGAGGCGCGATATTCGGAAGCCCTCCGCGTGTCTGAAGTCAAGGTCGTCGGTCTGCCCGACGCCGCGGTGAAGGAAGGCATGCTGCGAGCACGATCCGCCGCCTGGCCGCTCTGCTCGGGACGCGTGCCGCCGTCGGGGGTGCTGGTGAACCTGGCTCCGGCGGACATCCGTAAGACGGGGAGGGCGCTCGACCTCGCGCTGGCCATGGTCTACGCGGGGATGCTGCTCGGAGTGGAGGATCCGACCGCGTCCGGGCTCGTGTTCCTTGGCGAGGTCGGTCTCGGAGGGGCGGTCCGTCCCGTGCGCGGCGTGCTCGCCGGGGTCATGGAGGCTCGCGGCCGTGGCCGGGACGGCGTCGTGCTGCCGCGGGACAACCTCGTCGAAGCGCGCCTTGTTGAGGGGCCAGCGCTCTTTCCCGTAGACCGGGTGGAGGACGCGCTCGCCGTGTTGCGCGGTGGTGTGCTCGCCGACCAAGGACCGCGCGGACCGGGTGCTTGTGACGGCGCTTGCGGGCCCGACTTTGCGGATGTTCGAGGTCAATTCGAGGCGCGGCACGCGCTCGAGATTGCGGCGGCGGGGCGCCACAATCTGCTCATGGAGGGGCCACCTGGTGCCGGCAAGACCATGCTCGCGCGACGGCTGCCCAGCATCCTCCCGCAGTTGACAGACGATGCGGCCCTGGAGGTCGCACGCATTCGCAGCGCCGTACGCACGCTGGATGCTGGTCGCATCCGCCAGCCTCCTTTTCGGGCGCCCCACCACTCGGCGACGTCGGCGGGGCTCATCGGGGGAGGTAACCCCGTGCGCCCTGGAGAGCTCTCTCAGGCCCATCACGGCGTCCTGTTCTTGGACGAGATTCCTGAATTCGACCGGCGTGCACTGGAGATGCTGCGTGAGCCCATGGAGGAGTGCGTCGTACACCTGACACGTGTTGGCGGTGTGCGGAGGTTTCCTGCGGACTTCATCGTTCTCGCAGCGATGAATCCATGCCCGTGCGGGTGGCACGGCCTCGGTGATGGCCGCTGCCGGTGTACGCCGCGGCAGGTGCAACGCTATCGTGGACGACTCTCGGGGCCGTTGCTCGATCGCTTCGACATGCGCATACGGCTGCTCCCCGTGCCGCCCACGGAGCTCCTGGAGGACGGCAGCGGTGAATCGTCCGACGTCGTGCGGGGAAGGGTCGAGGAAGCCCGTGAGGCCCAGCGTCGCCGGTGGAAGGGCCCCTCATCCAACGGTCGGGTCTCCGATGTCGCGGTGCGCCGGGCCAATGGCTACGACAGCCCGGCGCGTTCCCTGCTCATCAGGCTGGTGACGACCCATCGGCTCTCGGCCCGGGCCACACGCCGTCTCGAACGGGTCGCCCGGACGGTGGCCGACCTCGAGGGTGCGGGCGCGGTCACGGAGAGCCACCTCATGCTGGCCCTTCGGTTCCGCCTCGGGGGCGAGATGGAAGCTCAGGTCGAGCATGGGAGCGCGGGGAGTTAGCATCGTTGCATGTCCGACGATCTATCCCACGTCGATGGCGAAGGACGCGCTCGCATGGTCGACGTCTCGAGCAAGCCAGAGACGGCCCGCCTGGCGCGAGCCGAAGCCAGGGTCGTGTTCTCTCCAGGGGTTCGTGCCCGAGTGCTGGCCGGGGATCTGCCCAAGGGGCCTGTCTTAGAGACCGCGCGGCTCGCGGGTGTCACCGGTGCCAAGCGCACGTCCGACCTGATCCCCATGTGCCACCCGTTGCGCATCTCGGAGGTGAAGCTCGACTTCGCGCCGGAGGGTGACGAGACGCTCGTGGTCACGGGTGAGGTACGGGCCGTTGACCGCACCGGCGTCGAAATGGAGGCGCTGACGGCCGTGACGGTCGCTGCGCTCACCGTCTACGACATGGTGAAGGCCGTGGACCGTGGAATGGAGATCACGTCCGTACGCCTGACCCACAAGGAAGGCGGCAAGAGCGGCACCTGGAGCCGCGATCCGTGAGCGGTGTCCGTGTCGGGGTCATCGGCGCGACCGGTGCCGTCGGACGCGAACTCCTCGCGCTCATCGGGGAGCGACAGTTTCCAGCCCGCGAAGTGCGGGCGTTCGCGTCGGAGCGCAGCGCTGGAACCACGGTTTCGTTCGCAGACGAAGAGCTCGACGTCGAGGTGGTGTCACCAGCGGTCTTCAAGGACCTGGACGTGGCACTGTTCAGCGCCGGAGCGGATGTCTCGCGGGCATTGGCGCGGGACGCGGCCGCGAGCGGCTGCCTCGTGGTCGACAACTCGTCGGCGTTCCGGATGGACGACGACGTACCGCTCGTGGTTCCCGAGATCAACGCCCGTGCCCTCGAAGGGCACGGCAACCTCATCGCGAATCCGAACTGCACGACGATCGTGAACGCCATGGCGGTCGCGCCGTTGCACGACGCGTTCGGTCTACGGCGGATGGTCGTCGCGTCCTACCAGGCCGCATCGGGTGCCGGCGCCGCCGGGCTCGCAGAGCTTTGGAGCGGTACGCGCGGCTACCTCGCAGGGGACGAGCCGGCGCCGGAGGTGTTCGCCGCGCCCCTCGCGTTCAATGTGGTCCCTCGGATCGGCGTCCCATTGGAGGACGGTGGCACGGACGAAGAGGCGAAGATGGGGCGCGAGACGCGGAAGATTCTCGGTATCCCGGACCTGGAGGTGGTGTGCACGTGCGTTCGTGTGCCCGTCGCACGGGCCCACGGGGTCGCGCCGACCCTGTGGTTCGATCATCCCGTGGATCTGGCGCGGGCTCGCCTGGCCCTGGAGGAGGCGGAGGGAGTCCGCTGGGACGAGCTTCCCACGCCGCGAGCGGCGAGCGGTAAGGACGACGTCTTGGTCGGCCGACTCCGGGCGGTTCCGTTCGAGGAGCGTGCCCTGACCCTCTTCGCGGTTGGCGATCAGGTTCGTAAGGGTGCTGCCCTGAATGCTTTACAGATCGTTGAACGGTTGGTCACGCATCGTTGACCGGCCTCCCGGGCAGGTTAAAGTAGGCGCCGCTGGGCGGGTCGGAATTCCTGGTCGGCGACGCACTTACGCCGTTGATGGTGGGTGAGGGGCCACGGATGGACGTCAGAGAGATCAAGAAGCTGATCAGCCTGATGAACGAGAACGGGCTGGCGCGCCTCGAGGTCGAGGAGGAAGGCAAGCGCTACCTCCTCGAGAAGGCGGGGGCCTCCGTGCCGGGCACCACGCCGCTGCTCGTCTCGGCGCCCTTCCCTGCCGTCGCCCCAGCCGCGCAGCTGGCCGATTCGGTTGCCGCCGCGCCCCCAGCGGCTGCCGCGCCCGCGGCGAAGGAACCTCAGCATCCTGAGGACACGGTCACGTTCAACTCGCCCATGGTCGGCACGTTCTACCGCACCGCGACGCCAGACGGCCCGGCGTTCGTCGAGACCGGCGACAAGGTCGGGGCGGAGACCGTCCTGTGTCTCATCGAGGCGATGAAGGTGTTCAACGAGATCAAGGCCGAGATGTCCGGCACGATCGTTGAGGTCCTCGCGGAAAATGGCGAAGCGGTGGAGTACAACCAGCCGCTTTACCTGATCAAGCCCTGAGCGATGTTCTCGCGTATCCTCGTCGCCAATCGTGGGGAGATTGCCCTGCGGATCATCCGCGCCTGCAAGGAGTTGGGCGTGGAGAGCGTGGCCGTCTACTCGGAGGTGGACGAGGACGCGCTGTACCTGCGTCACGCCGACGAGACCATCTGCATCGGCCCCGGCGCGGCGGCCCAGTCCTACCTCGATATCCCGCGCATCATCGCGGCGGCCGAGATAGCGAATGTGGATGCCATCCACCCCGGCTACGGATTTCTCGCTGAGAACCCGAAATTCGCCGAGATCTGCCGTGACTGCAAGATCGGATTCATCGGACCGCTGCCCGAGACCATCGCGCGCATGGGTAACAAGGCTGAGGCGCGCTCGGTGGCGCTCGCGGCAGATGTACCCGTCGTTCCGGGGTCAGACGGGATCGTCAACGACGACGCGGAGGCTCGTCGGATCGCCGAGGAGATCGGCTATCCGGTGATCGTGAAAGCGGTCGCGGGTGGCGGCGGACGTGGCATGCGCGTGGCGAACAGCGAGATCGCGCTGATATCCGGCGTCAATCAGGCGCGGGCAGAGGCGGCTGCCGCGTTTGGTAACGGCGACGTGTACATCGAGAAGTTCGTCGAGCGGCCACACCACGTCGAGGTGCAGATCCTCGCCGATTCTCACGGCAACTGCGTTTCCCTGGGAGACCGCGAATGTTCGGTGCAGCGTCGTCACCAGAAGCTCATCGAGGAATCGCTCAGCCCGTTCGTTACGGACGAGGTCCGGGCCCAGATGAGCGAGGCGGCGCTGCGGCTCGTAAAGGCATCT
>JABSRK010000469.1 GCA_013213915.1 Planctomycetota bacterium | reverse complement strand
TAGATCTCGCCGTAGTTGGCTTCAGCGCGCTCGTCGGTCTCGCACATTCCCCAGTAGATCCCGTTGAGGTAGAGGTGGTACCAGCGGCTCCGCTTGTAGGGATGTCCCATCTCGCCCTGCAGGTCGCGCGACCAGGTGTCGCGGATGAAGCTGTTCTGACTCGTTCCGCCCATGGCCCACGAATAGTTCTGGGGACCGCGCAGGTCGATCTTGTCGAACTCATCGGCACCCTCATCTCCGAACAGTTTGTAGTTGAGCCGGCCGGCGCCATATTCGCGACGGAAGAAGAGCCGGAACGAGTGCTTGGGGTTCTGCGTCCTGCGGGAGAAGCCCCCGCGAATGCGAAGTCCGCAGCCCGTCTGAAATCCCTCGAGATTTCCGTCCGGGTCGATCCAGCCCGGGGGGTGGATGAGCTCGAGCGAAGCCTCTCGCTCCCAGGCGTAGCCGCTGCTGTTCGGGTTTGAGTAGATTCCGGTGCGGGAGCTGGTCAGGTTTGCCTGGTCAAGGACGATCGAGAGCGTGGGGATCGAGAGCAGAGCGTCCTTGGTTTGCTGCACGCCGCCGATCGCCGGATTGGAATTGTTGACCACCCCCGAATTCATCCCATATCGGTATGCTTGCCCGTTGACCGAGCTGCTCGGCCACCCGGGCGGGGCGGACGATGTCTGGGTGATGATGTCGTTGACGAAGAGATAGGTTTGGGTGTCGACGTTGGTAGGGTCCAAGCCGGTCTTGAATGCCACGGCGCGCAAGGTGGTGGTCCTGCTGATGGGGATCGGTCCTGTGTAAAGCGTGCCGCTGGTCGAGGTGGGCGTCGAGCCATTGGTGGTGTAGCGGATGGAGGCACCCGGTGTTGCGCTGGTGACCGCGACCTGGAACGGCGCATCGTAAAACCCGCGATCCGGATCGAACCTGGTGTCCGCCACTTTGCCCTCGCTGGAGGGTTCGGAATTGATGCCGTCGGGGGTCGGCTCGTCGAAATAGAACGGGTCACCCTGCTGCAGACCCCCGCCGAGCAAGGTGGGCAGCAACAGAAACGAATCGTCCGCGGCGGTGATGTTCAAGCCGTGGATGGCGAGGACGTTGGCCGGGCCCTCGGTGAGCAGGCCGGTGTGGGCAGTGAGGTTGAAGACCTCAGGCACGAAGGCGTCGACGCCCGCGCGCACGGCGGTGGCGCCTGCGTTCCAGGTGGGCGTGCCGGCGATCGCATTGCCACTGGCGACCCGCGTGCCATTCAGATAGGCGACGAAGCCGTCGTTGTAGCGCATCGAAAGCGAGAGCGAGTCGAGCCCGTTGACGTTGCTGACAGAAAACGGAATACGCAGGTAGAGGCTGGCGTTGACGTTCTTCATCTGCGGTTCGAGGTCGGTGGCGATCAACCCGCCGCCGATCGATCCGTCCGGGGTGGTGAAGACCGGCAGCCCGCCGTTGGCGGTGTCGCCGACCAGCTGGAAACCGGCGTTAAACGAGGCAAACGATCCCATCGCGGCGAAGAGTTCCATTTCCGCGCCGCCGCCGCGCTCCCAGAACATCGCCTCGATGGTGTGCGGTCCGGCGCTGAGGTTGCGCGAGCCGAAATGGTCAGCCGCGCCGTGCAGGGTCGGGTCGACCATGACGTCGACGCCATCGATGCGGATGCGCCCACCGTCGTCCGAGTTGAGGCCGAAGGTCCAGACTCCGGCAGTCGGGATGATGATGGTGCCCGTGACTTCGACCACATAATCGTCGCCGCCGCCGCCAGGAAAGACAAGGTTGTTGCCAAAGTGGCCGTCACCCCCGCTGTCAAGGAAGTTGCAAACGGGCTCCACCGTGATCGTCTCGCTGGCGACGTTGTTGCCGGCCAGAGCCGAGTCGGCGCTGCTGAGGCTGCTGAGGGTTCCGTTGGAGTGGACGTCGCGCACGGTCAGACCGGGGATCTGTAACCCGAAGCCGACGCCGATGTCGCCCCTGCCCCATGCAATTGGCGTGAAATCGCTCTGAGTCCATGTCGTTCCCAGCGTTCCGTTGGAGGGCACCAGGAACTGTGAGGCGGCGCCCTCGTTGACCAGCGGGGCGCCGTCGAAGGCCAGGCCATAGGTGCGGTCTGGATCCTGGCCGGGGAACTCGGGGGCGTATTGATGCGCCACGGTGGTGCCATCTGGTTCCACAAGGGCGAGATACTCGCCGCCGGAGCTGAGCTGAAAGTTGATGTGCAGTTCTGATCCCGGGACGCGCCGATCTTTCCCGGAGGCGAACACGACGAGAAACCCTCCCGGCTGGAGGGTCACCGCAGGAAACGGCCATTTGCCGAGATTGGCCGCGTTGTCGGTCAGACACCATCCGGTCAGATCGACGGGCGTGGTGTCCGGGTTGTGAACTTCGATCCAGTCGGAGAACTCACCATCCTCATCATCAAGAGTGGTATAGTTATCCGCCATGAACTCGGTAATCAGTGGTCCGGCCAGGACGACCGGAGTGGCGGCGGACAACAGGGACAGCAGAATCGTGGAGGCTATTCGAAGCGGGAAGAGGCGGATG
>JABSRK010000468.1 GCA_013213915.1 Planctomycetota bacterium | reverse complement strand
CAGCTCGAGCGGCTGGTGTACGGATAGCTACTCACGCCGTCACGATGACGGGCCGCCGCGTTCGCCCCACGCTCACTTCGCGAGCTTCACCGTGACCGCCTGGCTGGGCTTGGAAACCAGAGCCTTGACCCTTACGGCGCGTTGCTCGCCCACCCGAACCACGACGAAGTACGGACCCGGGCGGAGCGACGGGAACACCCAGGTCGGGCCTCGACGGCGGGGACGCCTGGCCCAGCGGGGATTGGCTTGCTTGCCAGCCTCTTGGAGGGTGACCTGGGCGGGCCCCTTGTGGACTCGACCGCGCTTGTCCCTGATGGTCACGCTGAGAGAACCGGCCGGGTACAGGGGGATGGGGCCGAGGTCGGTGGCGCCGCCGGCACGCACGACGATGCCGTCCTGAACATGACGCTGGTACCCCGGCGCGGTGAACTCGATGGCCACGGGTCCAGCACGCAGGTTTTGGATGATGAAAGCGCCGTCGGTCATCACCACCCGACGCCGGTCGACGTTTTCGATGTCGGCCGTTTGAATCGGGGCGCGGGTCAACGCATCGATGACACGTCCGGTGACGTCGCCGCCGAGTTCCCACGGCCGCTCGCGGAGCGCGAATGAGAGGGGACGCGGATTGGGGGAGATGCCGTCACGGCGAGACGACTCGTATCCCTGCGCGACGACGACCACGTCAACCACGTCGGCCGTGAAGCCGCCGACTTCGAACGTCCCGTCGGGCTTGGTGAGCGTCGACTTCAAGACGCGTCCCTTCTTCCCGTGCCCGTCATCCTGGTGGTTGCGGATCGCGGCGGTCGCACCGGCGAGAGGATTACCGAAGGTGTCGGTCACGGCGCCGCGTACGACCGCGCCTTGATCAAGGACGACGTCGAGGTTTCTGATGCCGCTGGGGGGCACCTGGATACGCTCGGAGTACCGCAGCGCGAGGGGGTGGGACACCCTCAGGTTCTGCAGACCCTCGGCGACGCCGCGAAGGTCGTAACCACCTTCCGTGTCGGTGGCGTCACGTGTGCCCCCCATCTCGACGAAGGCGCCGACGACGGGCTCGGCGTTCTCGTTGGTGACCCGGCCGCTGACGTGGACGCCGGGTTTGAGCCTGAGTTCGATCCCGGCCTGATCGCCCTTGCTGAGGTTGAAGGTCGCGCGATCGGAGAGCGCGTAGCGGCCGCTGGGATCGACGGCCTGTACCTTGCCGGTGATGGCAGCTGGTGCGTTGTCGACCCTCCACGTCCCGTCGCGCTTCGTGCGGAACGCAGGCCACCGGGCGCCGAATTCGTCGGACCACGTCTCGGCCCCGAGCAGGAACGGCGCTAACTCCACGAACTGATGCAACTGGAGGCCGTCCGGTTGGAGCACCACGTACACACGCGGTGCGGGGCTCCCGTCAGGGAGCGCTACGCGTCCGCCGAGCCTGGCCACGGGGGGCAGATCAATGGTGGCGACGAGGCCGGCAGGGTCGTTCGTCCGGACCTGGTGAGCGTGGAAGATCGATCCGAATCCGCGAGCCTTCACCAGCAAGACGAGCGTCCCGGGCAACAGCGCCTTGATCTCGAACGACCCATCGGGCTTGCTCACGTACGGGCCGAGGCGGCGGCTTTGATTCTGGTCACGACGCCCCTTGAGGATGCGGTCGATGACCTCAATCTGGGCACCGCCGACCACCAGCGCTCCGCTGTCGGTCGTGATCGTGCCGCGGAGGGTCAGGCCGCCATCGAGGACGTAGTTGCGTTTCAGGCCTTCCGGTGGGGGGATGACGAGCATGGTTTCGTGGAACGGCGCCAGCCCATCCTTCTCGACGGACACGTCCCAGCGGCCGGGGGCGACGTTGTCGAGACGGAAGCGTCCCGAGGTCGCGGTCTCCGCCGAGAGCGCGCCGAGATCGGGACGTCCGTGGGGGAAGAGACGCAGGCGCGCCCTGGGTACGGGCCGTTCCTGCGAGTCGGTGACCCTCCCCGAAAAGGAGACAGCCGGCTCGAGGATCACGATGAGCCGCGCGCCCTGCGGAACACGGTGGAAGTCGCGCAGGGCATGGCGCGGGGCCCCGACCACCAGGCTGGTGAGCGTCCCTGGCGGCCCCTTCAATTCGAACGTCCCGTCATTCTCGGTGACGGTGCCGATCTGGCGACCCTTCTCGGGCGTGCCGACGAGACGTGCACGGACCAGCGGCGTCCCGTCCTTCGATTTCACGATGCCGTGGACGAGGACGATGTTGGGGACTTCGGGAGTCACGCCGGGACCCGGCTCGACGGCGATGGCGGGGCGGTCAGGCTGCTCGCCGCCACCTGGGTTCCGGATGATTACCGGTCCGATCGGGTCGTCATCGCCGGAATCGTCCTCGGACCCGGAGAGGAGCCCCCCGGAGATCAGCCAGAAGCCCAGTCCGCCGCCGATGAGGACGCAGAGCCCGAGAATCGCCACGCGCATGAGGCGGGCATTCTAACGAGGCTTGGGCGGGTCTTTCAGCCCGAGGCTCTCCAGGATCTCGAAGTGCTCGAGAACCCCGGCTGCATT
>JABSRK010000467.1 GCA_013213915.1 Planctomycetota bacterium | reverse complement strand
TGGGCAGCCGCTGCGGCGCCTGCGGCGAGACGACCTTCCCGGCCCAGAAGGGCTGCCCCTCGTGCACGGCCCAGGGTTGCGACGAAGTCGAACTCAGTCGGCGCGGCACGCTCTACACCTGGACCATCCAGCGCTTCCCGCCGCCGCCGCCGTACGCCGGAGACGTGACTGATTTCGTTCCCTTTGCCGTGGGCTACATCGAACTCCCGGAGGGCGTGCGCGTCGAAGCACGGCTACTGGAATCCGACAGCAGCCGCCTCTCCATCGGCATGGAGATGGAGCTTTCGGTCGAACCCTTCTCGGTCGACGACGAGGGCCGCGAAGTGGTGACCTTCGCCTTCGCGCCGGTCGCCGGCTAGGATTTTCGAACACCTCGAATCACACAAAGATAGGAAAGATAGAACATGGACATCGCTATTCTCGGAACCGGGCTCATGCCCTTTGGCCGCCACGACGGCGTCACCCCCATCGAGATGGGGGTCACTGCCGCTCATGCCGCCCTCGATGACGCGGGGCTCGGTTGGAACGACGTGCAGCTCGCCTTCGCGGGCAGCCTCGAGGTGCTGCAACCCGACACGATGATCCGCCACATGGGTCTCACAGGAATTCCCTTTACCACCCTCTACAACGGCTGTGCCACCGGGGGCAACCTGCTGCTCTCCGCCGCCAACGCGATCACCGCCGGAGCCGGCGACATCGCTATCGCCATCGGCATGGATAAACACCCGCGCGGGGCCTTCTCAGTGGGCGACACCCTCGAGAGCATCGGCCTCGGCCAGTGGTACGGCGAGACGGGCCTGGCCCTGAATCCGCAATACTTCGCGATGAAGACCCTGCGCTACATGCACGACCACGGCATTACCGAAGATTGCCTTCACCGCACGGCTGTCAAGGCCTTCCACAACGGTTCGCTCACCGACCACGCCTGGCGTCGCAAGGCGATTCCCTACGAAGAAATCGCCAAGGCTTCAATGGTCTGCGACCCGCTGCGAAAGTTCCATTTCTGCTCACCCAGCGAAGGAGCCGCCGCGGTGGTGCTGTGCCGCACCGACGTCGCGCGCCGCTACACCTCCACGCCGGTACTGTTGCGTGCCGACGTCTTCCGCACGCGGCTCTACGGCTCTTTCGAGACGCTCAGCCCCTCGATGCCGGTAAAGCATGCACCGAGCCCCAGCGTGCAGGCTTCGCGGGCGGCTTTCGAGATGGCCGGGGTGGGGCCCGAGGACATCGACGTCGCGCAGGTGCAGGACACCGAGGTGGGCCACGAGATCATGCACCTCGCCGAGTGCGGTTTCTGCAAGGACGGCGAGCAGGAAGCGCTCGTGCGCGACGGCGAAACCGCACTGGGTGGCAGGATTCCTGTGAACACCGACGGCGGGCTACTGGCCAATGGTGAACCCATCGGCGCGTCGGGGCTCCGCCAGGTTCACGAGGTGTGCTTGCAACTGCGCGGTCGCGCCGGGCGGCACCAGGTCCCCGGAAACCCGAAGACCGGTCTTACCCACGTCTACGGCTTTCCGGGCGTGTCGTGCGTGACGGTGCTCTCGGTCTAGGCAGCGACCGCCCGCGCGGTGGCGCCGCCGAGGGTTCGGGCACCGGATGTCAGAGCGGACGAGATTCCCTCATTCGAGCACCCGCCCATACCCACCTCACCTTGGTCGATCGAGAGAAAGATAAACGACTTCGAGCAGAGTCGATGCGTCGTATGGCTTGCGGAGGAAGCGCGTAAAACCGTCGCTTTGCAGTATCGCGGTGGATTCCTCTTCGTCGTATCCGCTCGAGAGAATCACGGGCAGGTCGCTGGAGATACTGCGCAGCTCCCGAAAGACCTCCTCACCACCCAGTCGAGGCATCGTGAGATCCAGAATCACCAGGACGAACTCGTCGCTGCGAGCCCGAAAGAGATCGACACACTCCTGGCCGTCCTCCGCGCAGATGACCTGGAATCCGTCGTTTTCGAGGATTCTCGTGAGAATCCTGCGGATCCCCGCTTCGTCGTCGGCCACGAGTACCGTTCCACCGGTCACGGTGCAGGCCTAGCACCTGGCCGCCAGATCCAGCCCACAGCCCGTGGACTTCGTCGTGAGCGAGGGATCGAACATCTGTGTCCGTGTCGCATCGGCCACTCCCGGTGGTCACGCAAGAGTTGCGCTCTCGGCATGGCTTCGAACCCA
Organism: Planctomycetota bacterium; assembly: GCA_013213915.1. Taxonomy (GTDB): domain Bacteria; phylum Planctomycetota. Next base: position 357 of record JABSRK010000467.1, on the reverse strand, counting down.
TTTTCAGCGCGGAGTTCTAGCCCGGCAGTCCCAGGAAGACAAGCGGTGTCGTGTCACAGCACGGTCTCTACCCGCCGGTCCTCGCGACAGCCCTGCTCGCTGGGTGCGCTCCAGGGCTCGCGCCGGCGCTGATCGAAGAACCAGCTTTGGTACACTTCACCCCGTTGTGGTCGAATCTGGTGAAATGCGGTTCAGCCTCTTGCGCGTGGAGCCTGCTCCCGGGCCTCGCCGGCCCAGGCATGGCGAGCCGGAACCCGCACAGGTGGGAGATGAAGAGAGGGGCCTCTCCCGAGAAGGTGACTTTCCAGGATAGAGGCACAGGAGGACATCGAGCGAGAACGGAAGACGCTGCCTCGG
>JABSRK010000466.1 GCA_013213915.1 Planctomycetota bacterium | reverse complement strand
CCGACATGTCCGACAACGATCAACTCGGAAATGGGCGAAGCGAGCGCTACTGGCGGGCGAACCTGCGGATCCTGGCGATCTTGCTCTCGATCTGGTTCGGGGTCTCCTTCGGGCTGGGCATCCTGTGGGTAGAGCGCCTGAACGAGATCCACGTGGCGGGCTTCCCGTTGGGTTTCTGGTTCGCCCAGCAGGGTTCCATCTACGTCTTCATCGCGCTGATCTGGGTGTACGCGCGCCGGATGGACCGGAGCGACCGCGATCACGGGGGCGACTGAACCGCCGATGAGCATCCAAGCCTGGACCTACCTGATCGTGGGCGCGAGCTTCCTGCTGTATATCGGGATCGCGATCTGGAGCCGCGTCCGAACCACGTCCGGCTTCTATGTGGCGGGCCGCGGTGTGCCCGCGCTCGCCAACGGCATGGCGACTGGCGCCGACTGGATGAGCGCGGCGTCGTTCATCTCGATGGCGGGCCTGATCTCGTTCATGGGGTACACCGGCGCCATCTATCTGATGGGCTGGACGGGTGGCTACGTGCTGCTGGCGCTGCTGCTGGCCCCTTACCTGCGCAATTACGGCAAGTTCACCGTGCCCGAGTTCGTGGGCGATCGCTACTACTCACAGACCGCGCGCGTGGTCGCGGTGCTGTGCGCGATCTTCATCTCGTTCACGTACGTGGCGGGCCAGATGCGCGGCGTGGGGATCGTCTTCTCGCGCTTCCTCGAGGTCGACATCAACACCGGTGTGTTTTTTGGCGTGGGTCTGGTGTTCGTGTACGCCACGATCGGCGGCATGCGCGGCATTACCTACACGCAAGTCGCGCAGTACAGCGTGCTGATCTGCGCCTACTTGATTCCCGCGGTGGCGATCTCGGTCAAGATGACCGGCAACCCGATCCCACAACTCGGCTTCGGCTCGACGGTGATCGAGGGCGAGAATGCGGGGATGTACCTGCTGGAGGCAATCGACCGCATCCATCGCGACCTGGGATTTCCCGAGTACACCGCGGCCTACGTGAATGGCAAAAAGAGCATGGTGGACGTGTTTGCGATCACCATGGCACTGATGGCGGGGACCGCGGGCCTGCCCCACGTGCTGATCCGCTTTTACACGGTGAAGAGTGCGCGCGCCGCGCGCTGGAGCGCGATGTGGGCGCTGGTCTTCATCGGGCTGCTGTATACCACGGCTCCCGCGGTGGCGGTCTTCGCGCGCGTGAACATGATCCAATCGCTCCACGGACAAAGCTACGCCGACGCACCGGAGTGGTTCACGAACTGGGAGAAGACCGGGCTGATCGCGTTCGAGGACCGCGACGGCGACGGCGTGATCCGCTACAGCGGCGACGCGGCGAAGAGCGAACTCGTGGTCGATCCCGACATCATGGTGCTCGCCAACCCGGAGATCGCGCGGCTGCCGGCCTGGGTGGTGGCCCTGGTGGCGGCGGGCGGCCTGGCGGCCGCTCTGTCGACCGCAGCGGGCCTGCTGCTGGTGATCTCCGCCTCCATCTCGCATGACCTGTTCAAGTCGATCTTCACGCCGCGGATCAGCGAGGGACAGGAACTCACGCTAGCGCGCGTGGCGGCGGGTTTCGCCGTCGTGGTGGCGGGCTACTTCGGCATCAACCCACCGGGCTTCGTCGCTCAAGTGGTGGCGTTCGCGTTCGGTCTGGCGGCCTCGAGCTTTTTCCCGATCCTGGTGTTGGGTGTCTTCAGCAAGCGTGCGACGAAAGAGGGTGCCATCGCGGGCATGCTCACGGGCATCGGCTTCACCGCGAGCTATATCATCTACTTCCGATTCATCGCCCAGGACGCGGGACCGTCCGACTGGCTGTTCGGCATCAGCCCAGAGGGCATCGGCATGGTGGGCATGCTGATCAATTTTGCCGTCACCCTCGGCGTCAGCCGCTTCACGCCTCCACCACCCGAACACGTCCAGCAGCTGATCGAAGAAATTCGGATTCCCGGCGGAGCTTGAGGCACGGCCGACTGCATTCTGAAATCGAGAGATCGGGAGCGCGCCAGGGCCGTTTGGGGATCCGAACAGCGGGCGGCCTGGCGCACCCCCGTTCCGTAGCCGGGCCGACATCCAGTAGAGTCCGTATGACTGGTACAACTGCAGACGGGAAATCCCGGAGCTACTACCCTGCAACCCACCCTCGCCCTTCTTGGAAAGCTGGCTGGGAAAGATCGGAGCAGCGAATGACAGGAGGATGTCGCGTGACTCGTTTGCTGATTACTCGGTCACGGCGGGTCGCGCTCGCGGCGCTGTTGGCGCTGTGCGCCGCATGTTCGAGTGATCCGCCCGCGACGCCCCCATCGGCAGATCCCAGTTCACTGCGCGAAACCCCGGGCGGCGCGGTGGTTGGATTCCGAAGCGACGACGGCGCGCACGTCTGGCGGGGAATTCCGTTTGCCAAACCGCCGGTTGGGCCGCTGCGTTGGCGCGCACCGCGCCCACCGGAGGCTTGGTCCGGAACCCGGACAGCGTTCGAATTCGGCAGCGCGTGTGCACAATTCACCGGTCCCCAAGGTCGGTCGG
>JABSRK010000465.1 GCA_013213915.1 Planctomycetota bacterium | reverse complement strand
CCCGGCCTCCTTCTTCCAGCGCTCCGCGGCCTTGCCGGACCTGACCTCCTCGACGAGGGCCGCGAGTCCTTCACCCTTGCGAACCTCGGCGAGGTCGCCGTCCTTCATGCACCAATCGAAGTTGCGGTAGCCCCACTTGAACGCGTTGTCCATGTTCCCCAGGGCCTGCTCGGTCCTGCCCTGCAGTGACTGGACGCAGGCGAGATTGTAGAAAACGATGTTGACGCTATTCCTGGACCGGGGCCCCTGGAGCCGAGACGCGATCCGCATCCAGTTCTTGAGCGCCGTCGCGTAGCAGACCTCGGTTTCCTTGTTATCCCGGAGCTCGAGATAGAACTGCGCCTTGGCGTTATACGTGCCACCGACCTGGGAGATCAGCCGCGCAAACACCCCGTCCGCTTCTTGGATCTCCTTTCGCAGCTTGGCGAGGCGCTCCTTCTGTTCAGCCGTCGGGTTCTCGACCTTCGACAGCGGGCCGAGGTCCTCGGCGAGCTTCTTGAGCCCCGCCTCGGCATCGTCGCGCTTCTTTTCCAGGTCCTTGATGGCCGCGTTGGTCGACGCGACCTTCTTGTTGAACGCGGTCAAATCACCGAGCCGCGCAAGGACGAACATCGCCTTGTTTCGGAGCGTCGGTTCTTCGAGTTGATCCTCATGGATATCCGTGACCGCGCCCACGTCCTCCTTCGAACCGAGCTGCGCCACGCCCTCCCCCGCAAGCGCGCGCACGTTGGGGAGCTGATCAAGATCTACGAACAGGTCCAGCATGGCCTTGGCGCCCGCACGTCCCAGCTTCTCGGTCCTCGGGAACATCCCGTCGAACGTGCCGGGCGCCGTGTCACCCACGAAATACGAGGTGATCTCCAGGTACGCGACCTGCGCGTACAACCGGGCATGGAGCTTTTGCAGGAACTCCTTCTCGAGGCCCTCCGCCGTAGCGACAGCCGCGGCCGCGGCGTCGAATCCCTTCTCGGCCAGGTTCAGGAACGCTCCGAGCTGCTCGGAGAACGCCTTGCATGCCGCCAGGACCTTGTCGGCGTCGGGTTCGGGATCAGGCTTCTCCATCTTGCGGAGCTTCTTCGACACGAATCGCATGAGGGACACCGCCGCCTTCACGGGCTGCGTCCGACGTAGCTTGACGAGGGGCTTCTCCGCCGAGCGGCCATACCCCATGACGACCTTCAAGGACGCGCGGAGCGTCGCTAACGCATCCGCAGCCGCCAAAGCAACGCCCGAGGGCGCCGCCGCCGCCCGTGTGCTGGAAGCGAGAACCGGCGTCTGGGCCGGCGCGAGCCCCACGCAAAGGAGCGTGATGAGGGCCAAGGGGATCGCACGCATGGGTCGTCTTCCTTCTGTGATGCGACGTCGTCTTGCCGGGCAGAGCAAGCACGCGGTCGAGCATCGCGAACCGTCGAAACCTCTCTCAAGACATCACTTTAGCGTCCCGACGCCCGGGGGTCAGAAACCCGACGAAGACGGTTCCTCGATGGGACTTGGCGCAACGCCAAACGAGGCCAGCCGTTAGCGGCCGAACAGCCGGGAGACTCGGTGCCCGCGTGTCCGAGACTCCTGACAACGGCTCAACCGCATCCATCCCCCAAGCCGAAAAAGCCACAAGCAAGGCGACTCCTGTCTGCCGCGGATGCCCGACGCACGCGCCCGTTACCCGGAAGGAGAGTCTCCGTGGACTACAAGAAAATTGGAACGGCCCTGATCCTGGTTGGCATTCTGACGCTGCTGTCGGATGCCCAGGCTCGCGGTCAATCGGCTCAGGTGATCGTGGACGGCGACTCCGCCGGCCCCGTGGGAGTTGCCACCGGCGCCACCGCGGTCCTCGACGTGGTCGGTCCCGCCTCCCAGCCCTTCGCCCTCGGGATCGGATTCCACCCGGCGACGATCCCGACACCCAGCGGAACCCTCGGAATCGACCCGTTCGACCCCAACACGTTCATCTTCCTCGACGGTTTCGACACAACCCATCCGCAGCATGGGGTGAGCTTCCTGTCCGTCCTCGGTCAATTCACGTTGTTCGCCGTTCCCTTCCAGGGCAGCCCGAACGGGTTCTCGATCTGGACACAGGCCCTCGTCATGGACCCCACGCACCCGGAAGGGGTCGTTCTGAGCAACACGCTGGAGGTAGCGAGCGTCCAGCCACCGCCCACCGTCACCCGGACATCTCCGAACTACACCTCCGCCGGTGGCACGGTGTACGTGACCGGCTCCAACTTCGACCAGACCCCGCAGAACAACGTCGTCATGGTCGGTGATATGCCCTGCACCGTGCTGAGTGGCGGCAGCAACTGGCTGCTGGCTCAACTGCCTCTCGACGCCCAGTCAGGACCCGTCTCGGTGACGACGTCCTCGGGTACCGGCGGCGGAAACCCGGACAAGGTGCTGACGTGGTGCGCGGTCGCCACGACGCCCTACGACGAGGGCCTCCATCCCTCTGTCATCACGGATACGACAACGGTCATCGGGCTCATCGCCGCTCCCGGCGAGAAAGATCTCTACACCATCGTGGCCAACGAAGGAGAGGAGATCTTCGTCGAGGTGTATA
>JABSRK010000464.1 GCA_013213915.1 Planctomycetota bacterium | reverse complement strand
GCTGACGGGTGCTCTCGGGGAGGCTCTGAATCCACGCGAGGTACTCCTCGTTGGTGACCTCGTAGAGTCCGATCCACACCGGGCGGCCGATCGCCGCGTTGCGCTGCTTTTTGCGGATACCCGTAACGAAGCCCTCGGTTGCGTGAATCGTGTAGCCGCCCGCCGGGATGCGTGCGAATCCTGGGTCGCAGCCGATCTGGAATGCGAGCAGCGGGTCTCTGGCGATCGCGAGTTCGATGCGTGTGTCCGAGAGCTTCTTGTGGATCTGGCGGAACGGCGTCGCCTCCGCGACGGAGTCAGACAGGCCGCCGTTCCAGCGCTCGTAGAAGGGGACCTGCTGGTCAATAGCGTCGCTCAGCAGGCGCTCTGCGATATCGCCATCGGACAGCGTCAACGCGTCCGCGACCTTGTCGGATTCGGCGAGAATCCCGAAGAACCGCTCCCCGAGATATCCGCGCATTTCGGCGAGTGGATCGATCTCGAGCTTCGCAAGGGCTTTCGGGACGCCAGTCTTCAGCATGGCGCGCGCCTTTGACTGCGCCGCAGATCCCGGGCGTTTGACCTGGGCGCGGACGGCCGCGAGCAGCGGTTCGAGGACGCGCTGGACGTCGGCAGCGAGCTTCGCGCCGGAATCCTCTGCGGCGGCGCGGTCGAGCGTCTTCTCGAGATTCCGGTAGACCTTCCGCAGTTCGATGTTGCGCTCGCCGAACACGACCTCAAGCTCCGCGACCTTCTTCTCCAGCGCGGTGATCTTGCGTGAGTCGATCCCCGGCTGCGCGACAAGCGCTGCGGTGCCGACCAGCAGCAGAGCGACAATGAGGACGTTCCGCATGGGACTACCTTCTCCTCCAATCAGACGGGGTCGCGGCATGATATCCGAAAACCGCGGTTAGACTCGGGGGATGAGCAAGCGTAAGAGGGCGCGGGAGCCGGCTTCGGAGAGGGCCTCGTCCTCCCGATTCCATGGGGACATGCGGGTGGCCGACGCCGTCGATGCCCACGCCAGCGCCAAGGATGTGCTGCTCGAGTACGGGCTCCCATGCTCTGAGTGCATCGTCGCTTTTCACGAGAGTCTCGCGGAAGGGTGCGCCGCCCTTCGGCTCAACATCGACGAGGTGGTCGAACGGCTGAACGCGCTGGCTTGATGGGCTGGGAGGCTTCGGTGTCCGATGTCCGGGGTGTGGGGCCCGTGCGAGCGGAAGCTCTTGCTGCCCGTGGTGTCCACACCCTGCAGGATCTGCTGTTCCTCGTGCCGCTGCGCTACCGGCAGCCGGCCGCCCTCCGCTCGGTCGCCGACGGTGTGGCCGGAGAACGACTCTCGGTCGTTGGCTGGGTTCGGGCGCGGCGGCGTGGCCGCTTGCGTCGTCGCGGGGGCAACTACCTGGAACTCGGCTTTGAGGACGAAGGCTCGACGCGGGTGCGGATCCGTTTCTACAACCAGGCCTGGTTGTTTGATCGCATGCCTCCTGGTTGTCGCCTCCTGGTGTCAGGGACGCTATCACGCACCACGGGCGGAGTGATAGTCGCCGACCACTGGGCGCTCCTCGAAGGCCAGGAGGACCCGGGGCCGCGTCTCGACGCCCTGCTGCCGGTCTTGCCGGGCGTTGCGGGCGTCTCGCCGGGGACGCTCGGCCGGCTCGTCGCGGATGCAATGGAATTCGCAGAGGCGCTCGGTGACCCATTGCCGGCGTCTGTGAGGGAAGCGGCCGGCGTCGTTCCGTTGCCGCGGGCGTTGCGCGCGGTTCACTGTCCGCCTGATCGAGAGGCGGTGGAGGCGGGCGCCGGGCGTCTGCTGTTTGACCGCATGCTGGCCCTTGCGCTGCCGCTCGCTGCCGCTGGTGAGGATGATGAGGTGCCTCAACTGGCGCCGTCGTCTCGCACGCTCGAGCGCATACGAGCTCGCTTTCCGTTCACGTTCACGCCGGGCCAGGATGCCGCCTTCGCGGCGGTGCTGTCGGATTTCGAGAGTGGCCGCCCCATGCGTCGGTTGCTGCAGGGGGACGTGGGTTGCGGGAAAACGGCGGTGGCTCTCGCTGCCGCGCTGGCGGTCATCGCCGGACGCCGGCAGGTGCTGTTCCTTGCTCCGACGGAGCCGCTCGCGCACCAACACCGCAGGGTCCTCGGTCGCTTCCTCCAAGGGTCCCGCGTGGGTGCCGCGCTCTACACCTCCCACACGGAGGCGAGCCAGCGGCGTCGCATTGAGGCCGACGCAGAGTCGGGTGCCGCGGACCTCGTCGTCGCGACCCACGCGGCTCTGTCCAGTCGCCTCACGTTCAAGGATCTCGGGCTGGTGATCATCGACGAGCAGCAGCGGTTCGGTGTCCGACAGCGGCTGCTGGCGCGCGCCAAAGGCCCGGTGCCGCACGTGCTCGCCATGAGTGCGACGCCGATTCCGAGGTCGTTGTGCCTGGCGCTGATGGGCGACCTCGACCACACGGTGATCCCGGACCGTCCACGGGGACGCGAACCCGTAGTGACGCGTGTCGACGGAGGCGACGCCGCGTTTCAGGCGGTACGGGAAGCCGTCGAGAGGGGCGAGCGCGCGTTCATCGTCTTGCCTGCG
>JABSRK010000463.1 GCA_013213915.1 Planctomycetota bacterium | reverse complement strand
CGTGCCGGAGCTCGTGGGCCAGGTCCCGATCTGCAGCGAGTAGACGTTTCCGGAGACGACCGCAAACTGGATCATCGACTGGAAGGTGACGCTGTTGTCGTCGTTGCAGATGATGGCGCTGCCGGCCGTGGGGCATCCGCCGCCGGCGTAGGCCGCGATCTTCGAGTCGATGGAGGTCAGGCCGACGTTCGAGATCGTCACGTAGCCCGTGGCGTCCGCGGTCCAGTCGAACCAGATGTCGTTCGTGACGCCCGTCCCGTAGTTGTTGTGCGTGTCACAGGCGAGCTCGAGCTGCCCCTCGGTCCCGGTCGTCGCCAGGGTTCCGTCGTAGGGGAAGTTTCCTTGGCCGGCGATCGGCGTGGGCGCGCTGCAGTCGTCGTTGGACGGTCCGCCGCTGACGATGTTGATGTCGAGAGTGCCGCTCCCGAAGCTCGAGCTGCCGGGGTAGGCGCCGGCTTGCAGGATGTAGTCGGTGCCCATGGTGACGGCGAACTGGATCTGCGACCGGAGGCCGCAGGTGTCGTCGTTGCAGGCGAGGGCCGTGCCCGAAACGGGGCAGGAGGCGCCGCCGCTCGGATAGGCCACGAGCTTCGTGTCGTGGTCGGCGTTGCACGAGTCGAGAATGGCCGTCCCGGTGGCGTCCGCGGTCCAGAGGTACCAGACGTCATTGACCACCGCCGAGGAGCCGAACTGGTAGCAGATCGTCTCGGTCTGGCCTTCGGGGCTCGTCGAGCTGCCGATGTTGCTATAGGGGAAGGAGCCCTGACCGGAGAGCGCGGTCGCCGCGCTGCAGTCGTCGTTCGTGATCGGCGTCAGGATCAATATGTCGATCGAACCGGTGCCTCCCGGGGCGCCGGGGAAGTTGCCGACCTGCAGGGTGTAGGTGCTCGCGGCCGTGCATGGGAACGAGATCTGCGATTCGAGGCCGCAGGTGTCATCATTGCAGTCGAGAGCCGAGCCGGGGGACGGGCAGCCACCGCCGTTGTCGGGGTAGCCGGCGATCTTGGTGTCCAGTGAGGTGAGGCCGCAACAGTCGATGACTGCGGTCCCGGTGACGTCAGCGGTCCAGAGGAACCACACGTCGTTGTCGACGGCGGAGGACCCGAACTGGTAACAGATGTACTCGTTCTGACCTTCGGCGCCGTTGGTCGCGGCGGAGTTGTTGAAGGGGAAGGTGCCTTGGCCAGCGATCGCGTTAGGCGCGCTGCAGTCATCGCTGCCGCCGACGACGACGTTCAGCGCACCCGGGACGCTCGCGTTTCGGACACCGAGGGTCGCCTTGGGTGTGTACTTCTGTGCGTCCTTCTGGACCGCGCTCTTCTGCGCTGTTGTTCCTTGTGCCGGGGCGAGGCCACTGAGGGCGATCAGGGCGGCGGCCAGGCTGATGGTGGAGAGTGTCTTCATGGCGTCAGGGGGTTTTGGGTCCTTCCTGCGAGGGAGGGTCAAGAGGTGGAACTCTCAGGGGCATGAGGGGGTGGTGAACTCCTCAGATGCCGCATGGACCGGGGGGTCGGTCCCCACAAGGCTATCCCCAACGCGCGATTTCAGGGGATCGAGAGCAGAAGAAACCAGAAGGGGTACAAGGCCTCAATCACCTGTCAATCATGGGTTTGTGGCGGTTCTAGCCCCTCCCTTTCGCGGTTGTCTCGACGGGAGGCCGACTTCTGCGAAATCCACACCGAATGAACCCATGTGGTATCGGGCCTTGGGTCCTATCCTTAAGGGAACGCTGGGTGCTGAACGGCAGCTCCTATGCGGACTCAGATCTTCCAACACGGACAATCGATCATGTGGCACAAGACCCTCGGTGGCGGCGCCCTCGCGCTAGCCCTGTTCCTCTTGGGCGCGCCGGCTGGCGCAGTCCCTCAGTGATGTGGCGGAGGCGGTTCCTCCTTCGGTGGAGGCGGCGCGGGCTTCTCAGGCCCGAGTCTCCCCGGAAGTGGCGGGACCAACTCTGGAACGTCCAGTTGGACGCGAGGAAAGACGAGTCGATCACGGCTTGAAGCTGACTGGCAGACGCCACGAGTCAGCGCTGAGACGAGCCTGGAGATCCAGGCTGCGTTGAAAGAGCTCCGTGGTGACGATCCTCGGCCCCTCCTCATCCTCCGTGATTGCGATGGCTGCAAGAACAAGGAGGGCGACCTCCTGAAGCGCACACTCCTCGAGGAGCGCATCTTGCTCGCCTCGGGATGGTTCCACTGTGTGCGGTTCTCGCACGAGGTGATGAACCCTGAGCATCCCTTCCACGTCCTCTTCGACCACGAGCGTCACCCGCACATCGCGATGTCGTCGTGGGACATGAAGACCTTCGTTCAGGTGCACCGCGCCAGCCCGAAGGAGCTCTGGAAGTCGATGAAGCGTGTTCTCGGCAAGGACTACAAGAAGAGCGCCGAGTCCGCGACGAAGAACCTCGCCAAGCTCTTGGGTGAGTACGACGCGATCGACGATCGCGAGGCTGCGCTCCAGGAGCAGCTCAGCACCAAGCGCGAACGCGGCAAGGAAGCGCGCGCCAAGATCCTCGAGAAGGAGCTCGCCGCCCTCGCTGAGGAGCGCGAAGAGCTGATCG
>JABSRK010000462.1 GCA_013213915.1 Planctomycetota bacterium | reverse complement strand
GTCTCGATGAAAATCGACAGCGTCGGCACGGAGGAGGACTTCTTCACGGAGAAGGAGGTCATGGCGGTGACGATCTCCATGAAGGGGGCTGCGGCGAAGGACTTCGCGGGTCTTCGGTTTCTCGATGCCAGCGGGAAGCCCATCGAGGCGAGGCGGACCCAGTCCATGTCCGGCATGGGGATGCGGAAGGCCACCTACCAGTTCAAGGTTCTCAAGCTCGATGCCTGCAGGATCGAACTCTCCACATGGTCCGGGCGCAAGCTGGTGGCGATCCCGTTCGACCTCACGGCAACCTCGCCCTTGTAGGGCCACGCTCCGCTACCATGGCGGTCATGCCACGCCGTGACCGCAGAGAGTTCCTCCAGTCGTCCATGGGTGTCGCCGCCGGGTTGGCCGCGGCGCCGCTGATCGCCCGCGGCGAGGGCGTGTCCGGTGGGCGACCCAACGTCCTGATCATCCAGACGGACCAGCAGAGCGCATGGACGCTGGGCGCCTACGGCAGCACGTTCGTCCAGACGCCCCACATCGACGCCTTGGCGAAGGCTGGCGTGGCGCTCGACAACTACATCACCAACAGCGGGGTGTGCACGCCGTCTCGCGGTTGTCTGCTGTCGGGGCTCTATCCCCACGTGAACGGCGCGTACAAGAACAATCTGCCCATGAAGTCCGAGGCAGCCACGTTCGCCACGGTCATGCGCGACGCCGGTTACCGCACCGGGTACGCGGGGAAGTGGCACCTGGCCGGGACCCCCAAGCCCGGTTGGCTGGGGAAGCGGCGTTCATTCGGATTCGACGACTGTCGGTGGATGTACAACCGCGGGCATTGGAAGACCATCCTGGAGCAGCAGGGCGGACGCCCGAAGACGCCGCCGTACCGCCAGGTCGGTGACGAGAACACGTACACCACGGACTGGCTGGCGTCCAAGACCATCGACTTCTTGCGCGCGGGGAAGGACGACGCGCGCCCGTTCCTGTGGATGGCCGCGATCCCCGATCCCCATCCGCCGCTGACCGTTCGCGCTCCCTACGCCGGGCGTCACAAGCCCGAGGACATGCCGGTTCCGTCCACCCTGCTTCAGGAAGACCGGCCGAAGTGGGCGAAGGTCGGCCCGGTGGCGAAGGCGAGAAAGAACCGGGGCAAGGAGGGCGCAGAGCAGTGGCTTCGGGTTCGCAAGGCCAAGTACTGCGACATGATCCCGTGCATTGATGACGCGGTCGGGCGCATCCTCGCTGCCTTGGAGGAGACGGGGCGCGCCAAGGACACCATCGTCGTCTTCACCACGGATCACGGTGAGTACATGGGCGAGCACGGGCTCATGAACAAGAACCAGATCTACCAGGCGGCGTACCGGATCCCCTTGGTCGTGCGCTGGCCCGCCGGTCTGAAGGGCGGCATTCGCACCGAGCGCCTGGTGGCGGCCATCGACGTCATGCCGACCCTGCTGTCCCTGTGCGGGCTGAAGACCCCCGCCGCCGTTCAGGGCCGTGACGCGTCGTCCGTGCTGGCGGACCCAAAGGCCCCATGGACTGACGAGGTGCAGATGCACCACAGCTCGTTGAGGCGGGCCGGGATCTTCACGGACCGCTGGCAGCTGTGCCTTGTGGAGGAGGGCGACCACGTCCTGTTCGATCGGGTGGAAGACCCTGATCAGGTTCGCAACCTCTACGCAGACGACGGCAGCAAACACGTCGTCAAGGAGCTCACGGAGCGGGTCGTGGCGCACCACGGTGCGGTCAAGTCGCCGGCGTCCGAATGGCTGGGCCGCTTCACGTCCGACGGCGGGCGGTGACGCCGCTCACCGGGCAGACAGAGGTCGTCATCAACGGTTACGCTCCGACCATGCGCATCCTGTCGCTTGTAGCCGTCATCACCGCGTTCGCCGTCGGTCAGAAGCCGCCCAACATCATCCTGTTCATGGTGGACGATCTGGGCTGGCAGGACGTGTCGGTCCCGTTCCACACGGAGAAGACCGCGTTCAATCGGCGCTACCGCACGCCCAACCTGGAGAAGCTGGCGGAGCGGGGGATGAAGTTCACCAACGGCTACGCGTCGGCGCCGGTTTGCACGCCAACGCGGACCAGCCTCATGACGGGTCAGTGCCCGGCCAGGACCCACATCACCTACTGGACCCTGCACAAGGACCGGGACCAGTCGGCGAAGCACAAGCTCGTCCGCGCCCCGAAGTGGGACGTCAACGCGCTGCAGGGGAAGCGGGCCACCCTCCCTCGAGCCCTCAAGGCCATGGGCGGGTATCGCTCCATTCATGCGGGCAAGGCCCACCTGGGTGCCAAGGGAACGAGGGGAGAAGACCCCACCAGGCTGGGTTCGACGTCAACATCGCCGGGCACGCCGCCGGGGGGCCGGGCAGCTACTACGGCGTCCATGACTTCAGCGCCAAGCACCGGAGCAAGGACCGGGTGTGGGACGTGCCGGGCCTGGATGCGTACCACGGCAAGGACATCTACATGACCGAGGCGCTGGCCATCGAGGCGCGCAAGGCGATGCGCAAGGTGGCGAGGGAGGGGCGCCCGTTCTTCGTTCACTTCGCGCCCTACGCCGTGCACGCGCCC
>JABSRK010000461.1 GCA_013213915.1 Planctomycetota bacterium | reverse complement strand
CGCCTCCGATGTCGGTCTCGAACACGTCCTCCGTGCCGACACCGGTCCCTGGTGTGGAGACGTCCAGACCAACGAAGACCGTGCCGTCGCCGTAGGCGCACCCGGAGCCTGACGGGCCGGCGGCCAGGATCCCGAAGGGATCACCTGCGAGGAACGGGCCACCGGGGTTACCGTTCGGATTCGTCTCGGTCAGGGCCCAACCGAAGTTGTCCGTCAACGGGGTCTGGTCCCATAGCTGGTCACAGTCGCCTTCGAGGTCAAACTCGAACGTCGAGCCCTCGAGGTCGATGTTGACGATCCAGCACCCGAGGGCCGAGGCGGTCCCGCCGCCTCCGGGGAGGCCGGCGAGGCTGATCACCGAGTCCGGCGTCAGCTGCGTCGCGTCCGTGCAGGGCGAATAGCACTCGTAGTGGGCGACGTCCAAATCGACTTGCGCGTTGAAGGCACAGTAGGCGATGAGGAAGCCGTTGATGCCGTACACATCGCTCGTACCAGGGACCGACCCTGGGACGCTGCCTGAGTTCGTGCTCGGCAGACGCCCCGAATCCACCATGGTCTCGAGGCTGGACAACCCAAAGTAGACGTAGAGAAGACAGGTGTTGTTGTAGATGGTGTCCGGGCCGAGGTTCGCCGTCGGGGCCTTGGCGCGAGTCCAAGTGTCGGTCGCGAGGTGATATGTGCCTGCGTCCTTTATGGGGCTGGTGATCGGATGGAGCTTGGAGCTCGCGTCGTTCTGAGCGAACGCTGCGGTGCTCATGAGGAGCGCGCCGGCCGTGAAGAGGGAGGAGCGAAGCATGAAGGGCCGCATTGCCCCATCCTACCAGCCACCAAATGTCCCGCTTGTCAGGCGCTCTGAGGGGTCTCGATCTGCTCGAGCTCTGAGACCCAGTCGCTCAAAGCGCCTGTGCCCGGACGCCGTCGGTGAGCTTCTCGATGTCCTTGCCCAATTCCACGAGGGCGCTGAGGACAGCAGCGGGGATCTTGCCATCCGCGGCGATGGGCACATCCAGGGTGACGGCCCCGCCTTCGGCGTTGATGTGATCCACCCGGTCCCTGAGCGTCGCCAGGTCGAACCTGGGTTTCTCGCCTGCTCCCCAACCATCGCTGACGGGCAGGAGCAGGTGCCAGACCACCCCTTCGGGCGCGGGAAAATTCAGCGGGGTCAGGAGTTTGCCCTGCCCCTTCTTGGTTCGCTGGTGGAAGCCATGGTTCTCGCCCGAGGTGAAGGTCTGGTGGGGACAGAGCCTGCCGTTGGTGCAGAGGGAGAGGATGGGATGGGCGCCGGCGTTGAAGGCCAGCTCGGCGTCGGGATTGCCGGAGCGAACCGCGGCGATCCAGGTGTCGATGTTGTGCTTCTCCTTCAACAGGTCCTCATAGGCGTCCTTCATCTCCATCTTGTAGCCGTCGAACCACCAGCCGGACACCAGCTTGCCGTAGCGCTTCGACCATTCGCCGCAGACCTCTCCCCAGTTCTTGAGGAAGGTCGGGTTCGGCGCCTGGTTCTCGCTGCGCGCGAAGCCCTTCAGCTTGCGGGGGTGGGACATCGGGTCGACGTCGGGGCCTGCTGGCTCGCCGTTGATGCTCGGCAGCGTATCGCCCATCGCCTCGATGACTTTGTAATGGCGCATGGGCGCGCGGGCGGTCATGTAGATGATGAGCTTGATGTCGCGCTCAGCGAGCTCTCGGCCGATCTCCAGGATGAGATCGCGCTTCGAGGTCCACACCCCCTTCTCTACCCCCAGCAGCTTTTCATAGACGCTGTTGGGCGCGCAGTACTTCCCCCAGTGCTGGCCGATGACGAAGATGACGTGGCCGCAGCGGGTGCGTTCGACCGCCTCGGCGAACCCGGGGACATCGAAGGAGTCGATGGTCTCGTTGTAGGACTCCGATGTGTGATTGCGGAAGGCCTCGTAATGGAACATCAGCCCGAAGCCTGTCTCTTGAAGCCAGCGTTTCCCTTGCGCGGCCTCCGTCTCCTCCAGAGAGAGGGGATCTGAAGAGACCTTTCTCTCGGAGAGCTCTTTCTCCTGCCCAGAGACCAGCGGGCACAACAGGACCAGCACGGCAGCCTGAACGAGGGGGAGCCTCATGCCGTCATCGTACCAGCCTGCACACGAGGGGCCTCGGTCGGCACCGTGGCATGTGCAGGGCATTTCAAATCCTGAGAGTGGTTGGACCAAGACCTGGCTGGAGTCCCTCCCACCAGCTGGAACAGGAGTCCCATCAACGCGAGATCTTCTGCGAGGGAGTGAGGTGGGTAGGATGTGGGTGAGATGAGGCTATTCGTTCTCTTGTTGTTGGCGACGGCTTCCACTTCTGCGGTTTTGCTGGCCCAGTCTCCCTCTTCGGAGAGCGAGGGCGCTGGGAGTGGAGGGCTTGAGTTTCCGCCGTTCTCCGTGGAAGGATTCGAGTTGAACTCGAGCGTCTCTTCCTTGCGCGAGCTGGACCAAGCCGTCGGTGAGGCCGTTGTGGTGTTTCAGCGCGCACGGACAAGGCTAGACATCACGAAGAAATTGCTCGACCTCAATGGAGCCCTCGTTGATGAGGAGTTCAAAGCGAGAGAGGCTCTCCA
>JABSRK010000460.1 GCA_013213915.1 Planctomycetota bacterium | reverse complement strand
TCGCAACTCCTCGCGGTGCTTACCGAGGGCGTCTTGAAGCTGGCGCAGGCAGCGCGACCGGAACTCGAGGTTCGTCGACCAATCGGTCTCGTCGAAGGCGCGCCGGGCCGCCGCGATGGCGCGCTCCATGTCTTCCGGCGCTGCGTCGGCGACGTTCCCGATGACCTCTTCGGTGGCGGGATTCACGTTTTCGTAGGTCCGGCCGCCCTGGGCTTCGACGAGCTCGCCGTCGATCAGCATTCGGGGTTCGGCCAGGGAGGAGAGGTTGGACATGGGGGGCTCCGTGCGAGTTGGGAGTGGCGCGTCGACGTCAGTGACCCGGCGAGCCCTCATGGGTTTGCCCGTACAAGCCCTGGGACCCTGCTCGTGGCGCGTGCGCCTGGCGCTCGAGGAGAAGGGGCTCGACTGGACGAGCCATCACCTCAACCTGGCTCTGAATGAGCACGTTACGGCCAGCTACCAGGCAATCAACCCGAACGGGGTGGTGCCGACCCTGGTGCACGACGGCCAGGTGATAATCGAATCGAACGACATCCTCTTGTACCTCGAGGAGAAATTCCCGGAGCCCGCGCTGGTGCCATCCGCTGCCCGCGATCAGGATGGGATGGGGCACTGGATCGAGCGCGCCGGGGCGATCCAGGGAACAATCAAGTCGCTCTCACACGAGCTGCTGTTCCGACGCTTCCGCAAGGTCGGACCCGAGGACGTCGCGTTTCTGGCTGAGCATCACTCGAATCGCGAACTCGTGGAATTCATGCGCGACTATTCAGAGGAGGGCGCGGCCTGGACGTCACGCGTCGAGCGTGCCCAACTGGAGATGCGAAACGTGCTGAGCGAACTGGAATCGTTCCTCGCCGATCATGCCTGGCTGTCGGGAGAGACCTACGGTCTCGCCGATATCTCTTGGGTCGTGAACGCGCACCGACTCGTACAGGCGCAGTACGCACTCGACGCCTACCCGAAGCTACTGAGCTGGCACGAGCGCGTCACGCAGCGTCCCGCCTTCGATCGCGCCGTACTCTCGTACCAGCCGGGCTGATGGAGGAAGACCGTGAACAGCGAGCAGAGGCGCGACTTCGTACGACGGCATCGAACCTGCGTGTTCGGATACGAGCGACAGCAGGGTCCGCCCTCCATGTCGATCGTCTACTACACGATGGACGGAGATGACCTGCTGGTCTCGACGATGGCAGGTCGCGCCAAAGCCAAGGCGGTCGAACGGCTCGGCGAGGTTTCCATCTGCGTCCTCGACGAGCACTGGCCCCTCACCTATCTGGTCGTCTACGGCAAAGCCAGCGTGGAGCGCGATCTCCAGCAAACCGGCTCGGTGATGATGAAAGTCGGCGAGATCATGTCGGGCAATCCCATCCCTGAGGCCGCGCGGCCAGCCGTCGAGGCGATGGCGAACAGGGAAGATCGGGTGGTGATCCGGATCTCGCCCGAGTTCACCTTCTACTCACCGCCGGTCCACCTGAACGCGGGTGACGACGGCTCGAAACTCGAGCACGGCTACGGCCAGCGACTTCCCTGGAACCCGTAGGCTCTACACCCGCACCATTACGGCGCCACCGAGTCGGCCGCGTTGAATCCATAGGGCTTGTAGGTACCCATGCACATGTTCTCGTGCATGCCGTAGCCGACTTCTCCCGTCGATAGCTCGAAGCGGCACAGGGTTTCGTTGAGCAGCGCGTACTGCTTGCGGACCGCCGGGTCGCCCATGTCGTAGCTGTGGCCTTCTACCACGAGCGGTCCCTGGTAGTAGCCGTGACCCCAGCCGTCCATCGGGATATAACCCGAACCGGCGGCCAGGTAGACGGTGCGGAGTGGCTGGGTGGTGAGCACCATGTCCCGGTCCTCGGAGTCGCGGAAGCGGATCACGGCCTTCTCTATTTCGCGGGTGCCCGATTTGTACGCGAACTCGTGACGCGGTGGACCAAAGCGTTCGGTCGGCTTGTCGACGCCGATGTTGTAGACCTTTGCCGCTTCGTCGAGCATGCGTTGGCCGTCGGCATCTTCATCGAACATCAGCTTGACCATGAAGTCATCGAACTGGGCCGGAATCCAGTTGTGGAAAAAGCCCGCTGAGCGCTGCTGTGTGACCGTGATGCCGGGCGGGACCGGTTCGCCCACCTGGCGCACGCCCCAGGAGTGGTCCCTCACGCCTTTCCACTGACTGGGCACGACCTGATAGGACTGACCGGCGACTGTGAGGCTGCCCTCGTAACTGCCGATCTGTGCGAACCGAGAGGTGTCCATCGATACTCGCGCGAGCTGGCGCATCTGCATCTTCGGTTCTTCGAGCGCTTCGACGACACCACGAAACGTCAGATCGAACGCGATACCCCATTCGTTCTCGTCGAGCACCAGCCTCAGCGTCTTCAACCCCTCGATCACTTCGACCGAGAACGGGCCGACCCGGGTGTCGAGGCGGTCGGTGCCGAGTTCTCGAGAGGCGCGCACGGTGTACTGCGTATCTCCATGAGAAATACACACGAACGCATCCGTCGTACCGAGGTTCGGGTACTGGCCCATCCCGGCGACCATGAAGAGTTCGTCGCTGCACGAGTGCATGTTGAAGTAGTAGC
>JABSRK010000046.1 GCA_013213915.1 Planctomycetota bacterium | reverse complement strand
CCCTCCTCGGTGGGGTTCCAACCGTCTTGGAGCATGTCCTCCGCAGTTTTCTCAGTCTCGCCGCCCACGCCCTCCGGGTTGTTTGGGTTGCGCGAGATGTACTTGAACGAGATCGAGTGGACGCGGTCGTATAGGAGGACGTAGTCCCCGTCCGAGTGGGGCGCGTCGTCGACGTAGAAGTCCTCGCGTCGCCACAATTCCAGGTACACCGAGTTCCCCCGTGCGCGTCGGCAAAGGAAAGCCACCTCGTTGGCGTACGCGTAGCGTCCCCGGTTCTCGTCGTACTCGTCGTACGATTCGAGGTTCAGATCGGGGGCGAAGGCCTTGGACAGGGTGATGAACGACATCGCGTCGGCCTCACGGCCGTAGAGTTCCGCCTCGGCGCCGAAGAACGAGTTGTTCTCGACGACGTCGTAGAAGTAGACGTTCGACAGATCCTTGGAGATGACGTCGAGAATGGCCGGGCCGATCACGTACGGCGTCGCCATGTTGGACATGTCGTTGCGGCTGCGAACCACCTGGTCCAGCGTCATGAACATGGCCGTGAACAACAGGGCTGCGATACCGAGAGCGAGCACGATCTCGATGAGTGTGAATCCCTGTTCGGTGCGGCGCATGGTCACTTTCTGTCCGTTCCCGAGCTGGTGTTTCTGCTGCCAGACCCGCTGTCGCGCGTGGGACTGGAAGCGGCGCCAGCGGCCCCGCTTCCCGGCCCGCCCTCGCCGCCTTCGCCGCCTTCGCCGAGGGTCTGATCTTCTTCGCCGGGATAGGGGAGGTAGGTCATCACGGTGAACTCGCGGTCCTCCTCGGCGGTTTCACCGAGTCGGCGGACGACGAACACGAGCACACGCTTCACCTGGCCGGGCGGGCCTGTCGAGCCCGCCTCTCCCTCCAGGCCGAATTCCCCAGGGGGGAAGTCGTTCGAAACGGGGCGTCCCGTGACGTTACCGCCGTCGTCGGTCACGAAGCCCATGTCCAGCAAGGTGTCCTCGTCGGGCGCGCCGGCGATGACCTCGTCCCGGAACACGGGGATGTACCACTGGTAACCGTCGAATTCGGAGGGATCGTCCGGTGATGCGTAGTCGATGAAATCGCCCTGCATCCCCTCTTCGTAGAACTCTTCTGCTTCCAGGTCGTCGGGGAGGGCTCTGCCCTTCTCAATGTCCCCCAGGAGATTCTGGATGAGGTAGCGCATCTTGCGCTGATCGACGGTGTCGATGACGTCTTCGCTCGCCATGCCGACGGCCGCGAGTGACGCGGTCACCGCACCCGCCATGATCACCAGCGAGACCATGACCTCCACGAGGGTAAATCCGCCACGACGTGTCACCGCGAGGTCCCTCCACCCGCGCTGTTCATCACCTCGGAGAAGTCCGACTCGTCGGCAGCCTTCGGGAGATAGCTGCCGCTGAGGACCTCGGACTTCCCTGTCAGGCCGTTGACCACGATGCTGAACATGTGCTCGACGTCGTCCTCCTTGGTGTAGATCCAGAGGATATACGACGAAACAGTCCCGTCGGCCCGGTATTGCACCGATGTCCATTCCTTGTCGTACTTTTGGGTGGCGTTGAACATCAACTGCGAAAAGTAGACGTCGCGGGGGAGGGACTCCCACTCGAACGCCTCCCGCCACTCCGTGATTTCGTCGGGCGTCAGCAGGTGACCGGTGTCCGGATCGATGAACTGTCCCAACTCGTCCCGCTCGGGCTCGCGGCGCCAGCGATACTGGTGATGGTCGAAGTCGATGTCGAAATAACAGATGTCCTTGGAGCCTGCGGCCTGAGATCGGATGAAGTCACTCATTCCGGCCAGGTTTCGCGCGGCGGCCCGCAGACGCTCGGTCTGGGTCACGCCGCCGAAGTTGACGAGGATCATCCCCGTGGTCATGCCGATGATCCCGATCGCGAGGAGGATCTCAATCAACGTGAAACCGCCCCGTTGGCCGTTGGCACGGCGGAGCGGGGCGGCGGGCTCGGTGCGGGACGTGAGCGTCAATTCCTGTCGCCCTTGGAGGAAATATCCTTGTCGTCTTCCTCACCTCCCGGTGCGCCGTCGGCGGCGTAGGAGATGATCTCGAAGTCCTTGCCGCTGATCTTCTTGTAGACGTACGGGTTGTTCCAGGGGTCGTTGACCTCGTTATCCGGGTACTTGTCCGCGTCGATGTAGGACGACGGATGTCTCTTCGAACCGTCGAAGAGGAACCGGGGCCAGTCGCTCTCGTTGGGGAGGTGGCCTTCTTTCAGCTGGTACAACTTGACCGCCTGCTTGAGCGCAGCGATGTCGATGCCAGCCTTGTCTCGCTGGCTGGCGAAGAACTCTTCGAACACGTTTACGGCGACGACTCCCGCCATCAGGGCGATGATGGTGACGGCCACGAGGACCTCGATCAGGGAGAAGCCACTCTGGGCGCTGCGCAGGTTTTTCCGGGTCTTGTCAGGGTTCATGCGTGTTATCTCCGTCCGCGGCCGCACCGACTCGGCCTGCCACGTCATCCGTAGGACGATTCGGAATCCTCTTTCTTCCCCTCTCGTCCGTCTAAGCGCCGCGGGTGAGGCTGCCCATCTGGATGAGCGGGATCATGATGGCCGCCACCACGAAGAGGACAACGCCCGCAAGCACAATGATAATAACAGGTTCCAACACCGAAATGAGCTTGCTGATCGACATGTCGATCTCCTCGTCGTAGGCCTCGCTGACGGTCTCCAGGAGCTCCTCGAGTTGCCCGGATTGCTCGCCGGTGGCGATCATGTACCCCACCATGGGCGGAAACACGCCGCTTGCCTGGAGCGGCGTCGCGATGTCCGAACCTTCGAGGATCGCGTCGTGGACCTCACCGATGGTTTTGGCGAGGACGGCGTTGTTGACGACCCGCTGCACGATCTTGAGCGACTCGAGCACGGGGATGCCCGACTGCAGCAGCGTGGCCATGGTGTTCGCGAAGCGGGCGATGGACGTCTTGCGCAGCAGATCGCCCACGATTGGCAGGCTCATGCGCGCGCGGTCATAGCGCAGCAGTCCTTGCTCCGATGACTTCATGGCGCGGATGAACAGCCACACCAGGAACATCAGCACGAAGATCGACCACCAATACCCCTGGAAGAACTGGGAGATGGCGATCAACGCTTGCGTGATCGCAGGGAGCCCCTCACCGACTTTCTTGAACAGAGTCGTGAGCTTGGGAACGACGAACGTCATGAGGACCGTGACCACGAGGATGCCCACGATGATCATGACGATCGGGTAGGTCATGGCGCCGGATAGCTTCTGGCGCAGTCGGTTCTGCCGGACGATATACGACGCGAGGCGCGTGAGGATGGTGTCGAGCTGCCCGGACGCTTCGCCGGCCTTGACCATGTTGCAGAACAACTCGTTGAAGAATCGTGGGTGTCGGCCGAGCGCCTCGCCGAGGGTGTCGCCCTGGGTCACCTTCTCGCGGACGTCGCGCAGCACCTTCTCCATGTCCCGCGACTCGACCTGCTCGATGATCGCCTTCAGCGCATCGACAGCGGAGATGCCGGCCGACAGCAGCGTGGAGAGTTGACGGGTGACGATGGAGAGCTCGCCCGGGTTGGCTTTCGGAGCGAACAGCCCGATCCGCGGACCACCGCTCTTGGCGTCAGCCCCCTTCTTGTCGTCGATCAGGTGGATTTCGATGACGTGGACGCCCTCGACGCGGAGCTTCAGCCGCGCCTCGCGCGGGCTGTCGGCATCGACGATGCCGCCCCGACTGCCACCTCCCGTGTCCAGGGCCTTGTACTCGAAGATCGCCATCTTCTGGAGCGCGCCAGGCGCTATTCGATGTCCATCTGCGTGACGCGGAGGATTTCCTGGATGGTGGTCTGGCCCATCTTCACCTTGCGGATGCCGTCACCCCGCAGGCTGACGAGCCCCTTGTCCATGGCCGTTCGCTTGATCACGGTTGCGGATGCCCGGTCCACGCAGAGGCTGCGGATGTCCTCGTCTACGTTGAGGACCTCGTAGATCGCCGTGCGGCCTGTGTAGCCGGTGTCGAAGCAGTTGTCACAGCCCATGCCCTTTTGTAGCCGGCCGTCGACCAAATCGTCCGGCGTTAGCTTCAACTCACGCATCAGCTTCAGGTCCTCCTGCGTCGGGGTGGAGGTCGTCCGGCATTCGGGGCAGATGACACGAACGAGGCGCTGCGCGATCACCGCGATGAGGGATGACGCGACCAGGTACGGTTCGACGCCAATGTCGAGCATACGGCTCACAGCGCCGGCCGAGTCATTGGTGTGCAGCGTCGAGAAGACAAGGTGGCCGGTGAGCGCCGCCTGGATGGCGATACGCGCCGTCTCCTCATCGCGGACCTCGCCGATCATCATCACATCCGGGTCCTGCCGAAGCAGGCTGCGCAAGCCTGCCGCAAAGGTCAGTCCCTTCTTCTCGGATACCTGGATCTGGCTGATGCCGCCGATGTGGTATTCGATCGGGTCCTCAATCGTGATGACGTTCTTTTCCGTCGAGTCGATCTCCGAGAGGACCGCGTACAGCGTCGTCGTCTTGCCGGAACCGGTCGGTCCCGTAACGAAGATGATGCCGTGTGTGAGGTGGGCGATGCCCCTCACGGACTCGAGGTGATCCTCGGAGAGCCCAATTTCTTCCATTGCGTAGACGTTGGTCGTCTTGTCGAGCAGGCGCATGACGATCCGCTCACCCTGGTTGGTGGGGACCGTGGAGATACGAACGTCCACCTCGGCGTCGCCGATCTTGATCGTCGAACGGCCGTCCTGCGGGATGCGGCGCTCGGCGATGTCCATCTTGCCCATGACTTTCACACGGGAGATCACGGCGTCCTGGACCTGCTTGGGCACGCTCTCCATGTCGTAGAGCACGCCATCGATGCGGTATCGGATCTGGACTCGATCTTCGAACGGCTGGATGTGGACGTCTGACGCACGCATCTTCAGCGCCTGGAAGAGGACCATGTTGACCAACTTGATGATCGGCGCCTTGTTGGCGACGTCGAGCAGGTCCTCGGATTGGGAGACGAAGGTCGACAGGTCGTCGAGGCTCTCCTCCTCGATCGTCTCGATCGCCTCGTCCACCATGTCGGCCTTGTTGCGGTAGGCCTTGTTGATGTGCGTGGTGATGGCACCGCGGGGGACGAACACTGGCTCGACCTCCGTGGCGAGGATGGCGGCGAGGTCGTCCATCGGGTGGATCTCGAAGGGACTGCAGGTCGCCACCTTCATGATCCCGTTGTCTTGTTCGATGCCGACAAGTGTGTAGTTCCGGGCGAACTCGATGGGCACCGTGTCCGCGAACGAATCCGGGACCTTGATTCCCTCAAGGTGCGGCCGAAACTCGTAGCCGAGGCATTCGGCAAAGACCTGCAGGACTTCCTCTTCGGGCAAGTACTGTTTTCGCAGCAGGATGCGATCCAGGGTCTGCCCAGACTCGGACTCGATGCGGAGAGCGTCGTTCAGCTTCTCCTGCGGGAGCTTCTCGCCTAGTTTCTCGAGGAGGATGTCCTTCACGATTGTCTTTCGCGCTGGCCCCCGACCTACTTACCGCCGCCTGTCGCCTTCTTGTCACGGGTGGCCTGGCCGCCGCGGAACTTCAACGTGCCGCCCTCGTGTACGTGAGCTGAGCCGGTGACACCTTCCGAAGGGCTGAGCGGGCTGCCGCTGACGTCGCGAGGTTTGACCGCCTGACCGATGGGGGTCACGGGGCTGTAGCGGGGCATGTCGAGCAGCCCCGCATCCTCGATGGCGTCGATATCGATCTCCAGGTTGCGGATACCCACGGCTCGGAAGTTCGGATCAACGAGATTGAGATTGCCTTCAAGCTTGAGGATCTCCAGCTTGCGTTCGTACGAGATCTCCTCGAGCTGCTGGAAGTCGTTGATGATTGTCGGTGTGACGAACAGGTAGAGCGTCGTCTTCTGGGTCTCGTGGTTGGTGCTCTTGAAGAGTTGCCCGAGTATCGGGATGTCCCCCAGGAACGGCACGGAGATGACCGTCTCGGCCGTGTTGTCCTGCACGAGTCCGCCAATAACGATGGTCTTGCCGTTGGGTACGGTCACCGAGCCATCGAACCTGCGGGTCGAACGTGGAGGTGGAATGGGATCGAGCGGGTTGTAGACGCCCTGGAATGCTTCGACAACGAATTCGATGTCCAGGCGCAGGTAGTTGTCGTTGGAGATGTGCGGCGAGATGGTCAGGGTGAGGTTCGCTTCGATCTCGTCGGACGCCGTCGTTGCCGTGCTGCCGTTGGTCAGGGTGTCCGTTCGGGCTACGTTCAGTGTGCGACCGACCTCGATCTGTGATTGCTCGTTGTCGTTCGTCAGAACGCTGGCGTTGGAGAGCAGGTTGACCTTGGTGTACGTCTTCAGCATCGACACCAGGAGCGGCACGTTGAGGTTCCGCTCGAAGATACCGGCCACGAGGCCCGTGAAGCCGATGCCGGTGCTGTTCGCGAACGGGATGCGCACGAGGTCATCGAACAGCCCCCCCGACGCGGTGGTGGTTCCGGGGGTACCAGTACCGGTTCCGGTGCCTGTGCCTCCGAGCGTCGTACCCGTCCCCGCGCCCTCGTCGAATGTGATGGTCGAGAGTCCGTAGCCGGTAGCTCCGGCAAACCGGTATCGGTCGTCACCGCCCTCGATGGCCGTCAACTCGACGGCGATGTTCTTGATGTCGTTGTCCGACAACTCCGCGATTGCGGCGTGGACGAGCACCTGGGGACGGCGCTTGTCAAGCTCGGTGATCAGCGGCTCGATTTCTTCGTACTTGGTCTTGGATGCCTGGATTAGCAGCGAATTGGTGTTCGCGTCTGCCACGATGACGACGTCTCGGCCGCGCGTGCTCGTCGTCGAGGGCGCTCCGCCACGCCCGCCGACGTTTTGCGCCGAGCGCGTGGTGGACTGTCCCAGCAGGTCCCGCAGCGTCCGCTCGAGGTCGGTTGCGTTCGTGTTCTTCAGGAAGTAGATCCTGATGTTGCTGTCGATGTCCGTCACCTCGGTGTCGAGCGCAGCGATCAAGCGCTTGATCTCGTTCATGTCGCGCTCTACCGCGTACACAACGAGAGAGTTGGTCCGCGGCTCAGCCATGATCTTCGGTTCCGGGACCTGCTGCCCGGGCACGGCCGCGCCGGCGCCGCCGCGCGGAGCCGCGCGCCCACCAGGCGCGCCGCCCTGAGCCGTCGATGTGATGAGCTCCTTGATGATCGGCTCGAGTTCCTCAGCGACGGCGTTCTCCAGCGAGATGAGCTCGAACTTCAGGGTCGCCGCCGCAGGCGGGACGTCCATCGCTACGAGGATCTGATGGAGGGCGTATACCGTTGGCGCGAAACCGACGACGATGATCGAATTGGCCGAGGCGACTTCCTGCGCGAACTCGGCTTGGCGGTTGGTCAGGAGCTGCTGCACGGCGCCGCGTACGTTGGTGACCTCGACGTGCTTCAAGATGATCGTGGTCATGATGACCTCGCCGACCTGGTAGCGGACCTCCCCGAGCTTGTCGACGGGAACGAACTTCGCACGTGACTTCAGGATGCGTGAACTCTCGATGGGCTCGAGCATGATGAAGTCGCCCTTGCCGGGTCCGAGAGGGACCATGGCGAAGCCCTGGGTGACGAAGATCGCCTGCCAGAACTCGAAGATGCGATCCTTCGCGATGGACACCTTCCCGGTCATCATGATCCGAGGCTTGCTCCGGAAGTCAGTGTCCTTGAACTGGAAAGGCCGGTCGGTGCTGTTGCTGGCCCACTCGATGGCGGTCTCGAGCGTGATGCCCTCTGCCCCGAAGGTCACGTCGATGGTGTCGTCGTTGACCGTGGGCTGGGCGTGCAGCGTTTGGGCAAGGAGCCCTGCCAGAAATAGGATGCTGGCCAGTCGAGCCGACATGGCTGAACCTCCGTCTCGGTTGAGGCCGGGAGAACCCGCGGTCGAGGGCGGGTCCCTGTTCCAGGAGGTCGGTCACCAGACCGTCCCCGTTCCCCCGCCGCCAAAGCTCGCCTCAGCGCACTCACATTGTGCGAACCTTGCCCGCCGACGTCGAGAGGGCTCGCCACGGTCTTTAGGACGAACGAAGACCCGCAGACATTCCCGGGAACATGGAGATCGCCGTCTCTTCCGGCTCCGTCGGCCTCTGCGTAGCATTCCGGGGCCATGATTTTCGAAGCCCTGGTGGAGACATCTCACGTGGTTCTGAATCTCGCCGCCGACGACAAGTGGCGAGCCTTGGACGAGTTGTGTCACATCGCCGAGGGAGAGGGGTTCCTCGCGGGAGTCGGGGCCATCGACCTGATCACCGCCGTGACCGACCGGGAACGCAGTCTCAGCACCGGAATGGAGGCGGGCCTGGCGATCCCCCACGCCTTTGTTTCCGGCCTCGCCGATCCTCGTCTCATTTTTGCGCTTACGCCGGCCGGCATCCCCTGGGAAGCGCTGGATGGCCAGCCGACCCGTCTGATCGCCTTGCTGATCGCTCCAGCGACTGCGGAGGCGCGCGAGACGCATCTTGAGACGCTCGCCAGGCTCTCGGGGGTCTGGGTGGAGGCCTCCCGGCGTGCGGCCGCCCTGGCGGCCCTGGATGCAGCCGCGATCCGGGCGGTTTTCTCCCCGATCTGAGTCCGGAGAGGGCTCGGGCGCGCCTTTCGGGGTGCAGATCCGCCGGAAACGACCGGCCCTCAGGCCCTTGGTTGCTCCATGTCCATGCCCGGCTTATGATTGCAGACCTCAGCCCACCCGGATTGACCTCAGATGTGCTTCCGGGTTCGCGCACAGAAGTGTCTGCGGCAGTGGGGAGTACGCCACTCCGCCGTCCGGGTGTGCAAAGGGCCGGTCCCGTGAAGATGAGGCCACTCGGAGTTGATTTGAGCGGTCTCGCAGCCCTGCAACCCTCCAAGACAGATCAGCCGAAGGTCCCCCTCCCATGGCCACAGTCACCAAGAAGGAACTCGCCTACCGCATCGCCGAAAGCACCGGCCAGAAGAAGGTGGTGGTGAAGCGCGTCATTCAGCAGTTCATCACGGAAATCATCGAGGAGTTGGCACGCGGCAACCGCCTCGAGTTTCGCGAATTTGGTGTCTTCGAGATCAAGACGCGTGCAGCTCGCAAGGCGCGGAATCCGCGGACGGGTGTTCGTGTCGACGTGCCGAGCAAGGCCGTTGTCCACTTCAAGGCCGGGCGGGCGATGAAGGAAATGGTGCAACAGGCGATCGCGACAGACGTAGCGCCGGATGCCGCCACACCGCCGCCTGCCACCGAAGCCAGCGCCGAACTCTGAGCCGGATTCGCCACCCACCGGCGCGTTCCCATCTACCACGCACTCTCGACTCAAGGCTGACCCGGGTCACCGATGTCGATGAGCGACAAGAACTCTGACGGCGGTTGCGTTCCAGTGACGCCTTGCGCCCTGCCTCTTTGCCTGTTGGCGTGCGCCCTGACCGGCGGCGCGGCATTGACCTACGAGGTCGCGTGGACGCACGCGATTGCTCTCGCCGTCGGGAACAGCAGCCGAGCGCTGGCGGTCGTACTGGCGGGATTTCTCGGAGGGATGGCCATTGGCGGCTGGCTAGCGGGGCGCGGCCCGGTTCGCCGCCGGCGCCCGCTGCTCGCCTGCGGTGTACTTGAGCTCTTCCTCGGCGCTTGCGGTCTTGCCTACCCGATGCTGCTGGCCTCGTTGCCGGAAGCGGTCGCGACCATGGTACGAGCCGGGATGGCTGTCGACGTGGCCCGCCTCCTGGTCGTGGCGGGCGTCCTGCTGCCGCCCACGGTTGCCATGGGCGTCACCTTCCCCCTGTGGGTTCGAGCGATCTCGGCCGGGGACCCTGGTCGGGTCGGCCGCTCAGCGGCTCTCGTGGCTGCCTCGCAGGTCATGGGCGCGGCGACGGGCGCGTTCCTGGCCGGATTCGTGGTCGTGCCGACGCTGGGCTACGCCGCGGCATCGCAGATGGGCGGCGTGGTCGGCGCCGTCGTCGGGCTCGTCCTCATCAAGGCCGGACGGGGCTCTTCGGCGCCCGCGGAAGAGGAAGCCCGCGTCGCCTCGGATCCCCCGGCGCCGAGCCGTGGGACGGCGGTCGCCGGCATGGCGTTCCTCGCTTGCGGATTTGCCTCCATTGGCTACCAGGTCGTGTGGACGCGCGGGCTCGTGTTCTTCTTCGACGGTTTTCACTTCGCGTTCAGCGCGGTGCTGGTGTCGTTCCTGCTGGGGCTAGGGATCGGTTCAGCCGTCGTGGCCGGTGTCGCGCCCCGGGTCCGCCAGCCCGCTCATCTGTTGGCTGCGACTCAGGTGCTGTGTGGCGTTTTCGGTTTTGTGACGTTGATCGCCCTGCCGTGGCTGGCCGAGCCGGCGTTGGAGGCGGCCCGGGAACCCAGCGGATATCCACTGCGCGTGCTCCTGCTCTCTGCGCTGCTGCTCGTGCTGCCGGCGGCCATGATCGGAACGACGCTCCCCCTCGCGATCTGGATCGCGACGCGTACCGTGGGTCGTCTGGCCGATGGCCTGTCTCGTGCGTATGCGCAGGTGACGCTCGGCAATGCGATCGCGGCAGCGTCGGTGCCGCTTCTGCTCATCCCCATGCTGGGCATCCGTTCGTCATGGAGCGGGCTGGTCGTCCTGAACGGGATCGCTGCCCTACTGCTGGCCCGCGGGCGGTTGGCGCGCGGCTCGTCCGTTGCTGTCGTCGGGCTTGGGTGCGCGGCCGTCGCGTGGACGCTCGCCGATCCCCGTCCGCTGATCCTCTCATCCCACGTCTTCACCGGCCGTGTTGGGTCCGACCGTGAGCTCGTTCATTGCCGCGACGGTGAGAGCTGCACGGTTGCTGTCGTGAAGGATCTCAACCGCGGGGCCACCGTTCTCTACACGGACACATTCGCCGCCGCGTCGACCGGGCGCGAGTACCCGTACATGCGACTGCTCGGTCACCTGCCGACGTTGCTTGTCGAGCGACCACGTCGTGCGATCGTCATCTGCTTCGGCACGGGGACAACGGCAGGCGCCGTCTCGCTCCACGAAGAGGTCGAGACGCTGCGCGTCGTGGATGTGGAACGGGAGGTGTTCACGGTCGCCGACGCCTTCCGGGACGTGAATCACGGCGTCCTCGATGGGCGAGAGGGGCTTGACCTGCAGACCGTCGTCGAGGACGGCCGGCTCGATCTCTTGTGTGCGGAGGCGCCCTTCGACGTGATCACGCTCGAGCCGCTGATGCCGTACACCCTCAACGCCGTTCCGTTCTACACGGAGGAGTTCTATCGGCTCGCGAAGGACCGACTCAGCACCGGGGGCGTGCTGTGCCAGTGGATTCCGGTGCACGCCATCCCCCTCGACGACTACAAGAGCCTTGTTCGCACCTTCCTTGAGGTGTTTCCGGGCGGTCACCTGTTCTTCTTCGAGCAGTCATCGCTTCTGGTGGCTCGTCGTGGGGGAGGCCCGGTCTCGTGGGAGACTCTCGCGGAGCGCGCCGCAAGACCCGGGATTGCGGCCGACCTCCGGGAAGCGCTCGTGTCCAGCCCGCAGGATCTCCTCGCCGCCCACGTGGCGACTGGCGAGACGTTGCTGGAGCGACTCGACGATGTGGATGTGGTTCGAGATGATTGGCCGTGGATCGCATTCAGGACCGTCCGACCGGAGGCCAATCCTCGGCGCCCGCTGCACGACACCCTTGGCTTCTTGGTGGATTGCTTCGATGGCGACGGGGAGGCGGACCTCGCCGCCGACCTCGTGGGGTTGTCGCAGGTGGATCGCATCCGCGTGGAGAAACTGGCTGACGTGCGCCGCGGGCTCCTGAGGGGGCGGCTCATCGAGGCGGGCATCTGGCTTCGCGGCGCCGAGACAGGGGAGGGGGTGTCGTTCCGGCCGGCGCTGGATGCGTACGGCGAGGCTGTCGCGCCCGTCCCCGACCACCTGGAGGGAGCCCGTCTCATCGCCAGGCTGTCGCACATGCTCGAACGCCGGCAAGCGCTGTCTGAGTTGGTGGCGGGGCAACCGCTCGCTGCGTTCCATCGCCTGGACCGTTTTCGGGGTCTTCCGGAGTGGGACATCGGTTCCGATGCCATGCAGGGACTGGCGTTGCTCGCGGCAGGCGACGTGCCGGGCGCCCTGGCGGTCGCGCGAGGCGTCACCGCGCGCCATCCGCGCCATCCGCTCGGCGTCGCGGTGCTCGAGCGAGCGGCGGCGGAAGTGGGCGATAGACGAATGGTCGATGCGGCGCGTTCGTTCGAACGGGGCGTGGACGCCGAGCGCCTTCGGGCACGTCGGCTCCTGGTTGAACGCGTGCGAGATGCGTCGCGCAGGGACGGTTCGCCGCCCCTCCAGGCGCTTCGCGAGCGCCTCGATCGCGTCTGTCGCAGCGACCTGCTCGTCGATCCGGGCCGTGCCGAGCAGGCGCGTGCGGCGCTGGGTGTCGAGCCGAACGACCGACTGCTCCCCCTGCTCGGCGCAGCCGCGTTACGTGAATTAGAGGCAGATGACCCGCCAGCGTCTGCTGTGCGCGCGGTCGTCGTCCTCGGCGTCGGGCGCGCCGTCGGCCGATTGCGCGCCCTCGCCGAGACTCACCCTGGGCGGGCGGTGGAGTTCCGTCGGGCGGAGGCGGCCCTGGTTCCCCGCGACACGAAGAGGGTGGAGTTCCTCGCCAGCGACCCCGATGTGGTCGTCCGTCGCTTCATCACCGCCTTCGCCGCCGATCGCGGCTATCTCAAGCTCACGACTCCGCTTCTCTCGTCGCTTTTGGACCTGGACGCTGACGTGAGGCTTTACGGCGATCGCGCGCTCCGCCGCCTCACGGGGAAGAACGCGCAATACGATTACCTCGCGCCGGAGGCCGATCGTCAGGCGGCCATCGAGCGTTGGGTCTCCCTACTTTCCCGATAGGTGCTGGATCAGGTCGGATCGGGTCAAGATCCCCTGGATCTCGCCAGCGGTGCGCACCAGGACCGCTTCGTTGTCGCGGGTGAAGAGTTGCATCACGTGATCGACCGGGTCGTTCGCCTGAACGACGGGGAAAGGTGCGCCCATGATGTTGGACACGGCGCTCTCGAGGGCATCGCGGTCCTCGATGGCGAGGGCCATGAGGCTGCTCTCGCGGACCGAACCGATGCACTCACCGCCGGACATGACAGGTAGCTGAGTGACGCCGTACTCGTTCATCGTGGCGAGGGCGTGTTTCACCGGCTTGTCCTCGCTGATGGAGAGGAGCGACGTGATGCCCTCGCGCTTCTTCGTCATGAGGTCCGTCGCCTTCACGTCGTCGGATGGGAGGAACCGGTTCTCCTGCATCCACTCGTCGCTGAACAGCTTGGAGAGGTAGCGTTCGCCGGTGGAGGGCAGGATCAGGACGACGAGCGCGGAAGGGTCGTCGATTTCGCGAGCGACGTCGAGCGCCACCACCGCGGCGAGACCCGATGATCCCCCGCCGAAGAGCCCCTCTTCCCGTGTGAGCCGCCGCGCCATGAGGAACGCGTCCTGGTCGCTGACGGTGCGGATCTCGTCGATGAGGTCGAGGTCGCACGTGCCCGGAATCTTGTCATTGCCGATGCCCTCCACCTTGTAGGGCTGACCACCGGAGACTTCCCCCGTCGCCTTCGCGTTCTTGAGCACGGACCCATCCGGGTCGCCCGCCACGACCCGAATCACCGGGTTCTTCTCCTTCAGGAAGCGGGCGGCCCCTGTCATCGTTCCGCCGGTACCCATGCCTCCGACGAGCGCCGTGATGCGTCCTTCGGTCTGTTCCCAGATCTCGGGACCAGTCGTCCGATAGTGCGCGTCGGGATTTGCCTGATTGTAGAACTGGTTCGCGAGGATCGCGTTCGAGCTCTCCTCCGCGATGCGCTTGGCGATCGTCACGTAGTAGTCCGGATGTTCGGGGCTGACCGTGGGTGTGACGATGACCTCGGCGCCGAACGCCTTCAGCAGCTTCACCTTCTCCGTGGACATCTTGTCCGGGATGGTGAAGATGCACCGGTAACCCCGGATCGCCGCGGCGAGGGCGAGACCGACTCCGGTGTTGCCCGACGTGCCTTCGACCACGAGACCGCCCGGTTGCAGTTGTCCTCCGCGCTCGGCTTCCTCGATGATCGCGATGCCGATGCGGTCTTTCACGCTGCCACCTGGGTTCATGAACTCGCACTTGGCGAACACCGGGGTGCGGATCTCCTCCGTCAGCCTGTGGAGGCGGACCATGGGCGTGTTGCCGACACAATGGAGGATGTCGTTGACCGGTGGAGGTGTGCTGCCGCCCATGGGGCCTGCTCCTTTCAGTCTCGGATGCTATCAGGCGGACGAGTGTGAGACACCCGGGGCACGGCTCCTGCGCTGGCAGGACCGGTACGCTTCCTTTCGCGCGACCGATCGATAGGCTGCGTGCAGATGTCCTTGATCGACGCGACCATCCTCGGTCTTCTCCAGGGCGTGACCGAGTTCTTGCCGGTGTCCTCGAGCGGACACCTGGCCTTGGCGCGCACCGTCCTGGACTACGATCCGCCCGGCGGCGTCCTGGTGGAGGTGCTCATGCACGTGGGGACGGCTCTCTCGATCATCGTCGTCTTCAGCAGCGAGATGGTCCCCCTCGCGGCTTCCGGCCTCAAGCTCCTCGCGCCGTGGTCCTGGCGCTCGGCATGGGAGACGGACGAGGGTTTTCGGCTCGCGTCGCTCATTGTGCTCTCGGCCATCCCCGTGGCCGTCGTCGGGTTGACGTTCGAGGAGCGGGTCGAGGCTCTCTTCGATGACACGACGTTCGTGGGTGTGATGCTGATGGTGACCGGGTGCCTGTTGCTGCTGCTCCACCTCCTGAAGCCGCGGGGTGACGGCCCCGTGGGTATACGGGCGACCATCGCCATGGCCCTGGCGCAGTCGGCCGCGATCCTGCCGGGTATCTCGCGGTCTGGTTCAACCATCACAGCCGGGCTCCTCGCCGGGTCGTCCCGCGAGGCAGTCGGACGGTTTGCATTCCTGATGAGCCTCCCTCCGATCGTCGGCGTGGCGATCCTCAAGATCGGTGACGTCGATGCAACGACCCCCGACATCGGTCCGCTGCTCCTCGGCACGGCGGTCGCATTTGGGTCCGGTGTGGTGGCGCTCAAGCTGCTGCTCCGTTTTGTCGCCCGCGGCCGCATGGCGCTGTTCGCTCCCTACTGCCTGATCGTTGGCCTCTTCGCGATCTTTGGTTAGATCGAGCGGAGCTCGCCCCCATCGACGGCGAGGGCGACGCCGTTGATCGCGGCGGCCTGGTCTGAGCACAGGAACGCGACGGACGCGGCGAGTTCCGACGGCTCCGCGATGCGGCGGATGGGGGTCCCGGCGGCGAGGCTCTCGAGGACGGCGTCCCGTGTCGTGCCTCGTTGTTGAGCCCAGCGGTCTGCGAGTTCGATGAGGCGCTTCGTGCGCGTGTACCCGGGCATGACGGCGTTGACGGTGATGCCGTCCGGCCCCGTCTCCCGCGCCAGCGCATTGACGAAGCCGTGCAACCCGGCCCGCAAGGTGGACGACGTCAGCAGTCCGTCGATTGGCTCCTGCGCGGCGATGGATGTGATGACGACGATGCGCCCGTGACCGGCGTCACGCATCCCGGGGAGGCATGCGCGGATGGTGCGGATGGCGCCTCTCAGCACCAGGTCGGTGGCGCGTTCCCACTGCCCATCCTCCGTCGAGTCGAACGTACCGGCGGGAGGACCCCCGGTGCTCATCACCAGGACCGTCGGCGGCGCACCACACGTGGCGGTGACGTGGGCGACAGCGGCGGCCGGATGGTCGGTCTCGGTGAGGTCGAGCACCGACCCGTTCACGCCTGGGCCTAACTGGGTCGCGGCCGCGGCGATCCGTTAGGCGATGGAGCCGGTGATGCAGACCCGCGCCCCCTCGTCCACGAGGGCGCTCGCGCACGCGTGTCC
>JABSRK010000459.1 GCA_013213915.1 Planctomycetota bacterium | reverse complement strand
CCAGGTCCGCGATCTGAAGGCGGTGCGGAATCTGCGCGAGAGTCTCCAGCTGTACGAGCTCCCGGCGGGTTTCTCCCGTGAGGAGATGGAGAAGCTCTCCCACGATCTCGCGAGCGCCCGCACGGCGAACGACCAGTTGAGGATCGCCCTTGACGCTCAGCACGAGGCGCTGGCGGCCGAGCGCCGTGAGGAAGCCACCGAGCGGAAGCGTCTGGAGACCTTGGCGACCGAGTTGACGACGCAGGCCGAGTCCTTGCAGGCCGGCCTGGAGGAGCTGTCGCATCGGGAGAACCGGCTTGCGCAGGCGGAGACGAAGAACTTGCGTACCGTCCGCGCGACGTACGAGAAGATGCAGCCGGCAAAGGCGGCCGAGATCCTCGGCGGCATGGAAATCGACCTCGTGGCGCGCATTCTGGCTGGGATGAGCGACCGTACCTCGGCCCGCATCCTGCAGGAGTTCGAGGCGGCTCCGGAGGGCGGCGGCACATCAAAGGCGGTCCAGATCACCAAGAGGATGATGGCGATTACGTCCGGCGCGGCCGATAAGAACAAAGGCGGGAGCCGTGCAGGCGGTTGAGCACGGCTAAACGTGCGAGCCTCGGTCTCTTTGAGGCCGGCTCCTAAAGAAGGCGCCACAGGATCCGAGGATTTGTAGAGAAGGGACCTTCCAGGGAATGGACGTCGCAACTCTTGTAGGCATCGTCATGGGCTTCGGACTCGTTCTGTGGTCCATGGCCAGCAGCGCGGGTATCGGTGCGTTCGTTGACGTGCCCTCCATGGCGATCGTCTTTGGTGGCACCATCGCCGCCACGCTGATCGCTTTTCCGCTCCTCAAAGTCATGGGCGTGATGAAGGTCATCAAGAAGACCTTCCTCTACCCCTTGCCGTCCGTACATGCCGAGATCGAGCGCATGGTCGATTTTGCGTACGTGGCGCGCCGCGAGGGCTTGCTGGCCCTCGAGGAGAAGATCAAGGATCTGAAGGACTCCTTCCTCGTCAAGGGTGTGCGCCTTGTCGTCGACGGGTTTCCAGCGCAGACGGTCCGCGACATTCTGGGCATCGAGCTGTTCGGGATGCAGACACGCCACCAGAGCGGGAAGAAGATCGTCGATCAGATGGGCGCGATGGCCCCGTCGTTCGGGATGATCGGAACGCTCATCGGCCTCATCGCCATGCTCAAGAACCTGGACGATCCGTCCAATATCGGCACCGGTATGGCGATCGCCCTTCTCACGACGTTCTACGGCGCCCTCCTCGCCAACATGGTCTTTCTCCCGCTGGCCGTGAAGCTCGACGCCCGGCAGAAGGAGGAGACGCTCATGCGCGAGATCATGATCGAAGGCATCGCCTCGATCCAGGCGGGTGACAAGCCGCAGATGATCAAGGAGAAGCTCAAGAGCTTCATCCCGCCCAAGGACCGGAAGGTTCTCGACGAGGCAAAGAAGTAGCGGGGCGCGACCGTGGCCAATCGTAAGGGACCCGAGCCCAACAAGCCGTTGCTGGCTCCGTTGTGGATCGTCACCTTTGGCGACCTCATTTCCCTGTTGGTCACCTTCTTCATCCTGCTGTACACATTCTCCGCGGTGGACCAGGACAAGTTCCGCCGCGTCGCGGGCACGTTGACAGGGTCGCTCGGGGTGATGACCGACCCGATGCAGAAGTCCAAGCGCAACCTGCTCATTACGACCGTCCCGCCGACGGTTCGGACCGACCTCCGGGGCTCGGATCACCTACCGAATCGCAAGGAGATCGAGGACGCGGTCAACGACAAGATCCAGGATCCCAGCGTGTTCGACCAGAAGGTCGACATGGAGGGCCTCTCGGACGGGATGCGCATTCGCCTGGACGGCGACCACTTCTTTGCGCCGGGCCGCACGACGCTTGATCCCAACGGTCGCGAGGTCCTGCTCGAAATTGCGCGCTTCTTCGAGAAGGAGCCGGTACGGCTCGTCATCGAGTCGCACACCGATACCCTGACGCCGACGGTGGGTGGCGGCGACGGCGCCATGGCTCTCACCAGACGCACTGCGCGCGAGATGGCGCGCACGATTGTCCTCGAGGGTGGCTGGGATGCGTCGCGCGTCGGCGCCTGCGCGATGGGCTCCTCCGCCTCGATCGCGGAGAACGACACTGCCACCGGTCGCCGGAGAAACCGCCGGATCGAGATCCGGGTGATCTTCGATCCGCAGGGGAGGGGGAGGCTATGAGCAAGAAGCGAGAGCTCCCCGAAGAGGAAGAGACCGGCGCGCCCATGTACATGATGTCCTTCGGGGACATGATGACGAATCTGCTCTGCTTCTTCATCCTTCTGTGCGCGTTCTCAGAAGAGCGTCGCGCGGGCTTCATGAGCGACGGCGTCATGTCGTTCCGCCACGCGCTGATGTCACACGGCCTGCCCGGGGTCTTGCCAGGCGACCGTCACCCCATGGACCTGGGCGCCGACCGCGTCTTGTTCAGGCCCGCCAAGAGCGTCAGTCCGAAGCTGCTCGTCGACTCCGACGGCAACATCGAGGATGACAACCGCGACGCGTTGAGGGACGTCCTGATCAAGGCCCTCGAGCGCCCGGGCACGCACGAGATCGGGGCGCC
>JABSRK010000458.1 GCA_013213915.1 Planctomycetota bacterium | reverse complement strand
CACGGCGGGAGAATGTCATCAAGACCTCGTCAGCATCGATGAGCTTGATGGTCTTGGTCAGGTCCCCGACAACGATCTCCTGCAACTCTTCGTCGGTCTTGTTCCAGTCGTCATCCTCATAGTTGCAGGTGATTTCAGCACACAGCAGTGTCTTGTCCTTGGGCGCTGCGTCGCGAGAGAAGTTCTTGAACTCACTCAGCCGGTGCGTGGTGAGCCGCTGCTCGGGGAGGTAGATCCAGTGGTCATCGGTCACCTTGGGGCGGTCTATGATCAGGTACACGAAGATCATGGACCGGTGCTTGAGGCCATGACACGCGTCGATGACGGCTGGCGGCGCTGGCGGTTCGATCATGGGGGCCAGCTTCGTCAAGGGGATGGTCGTGATCACTCCGTCACAGGGGACGCGCACCTCGTCGCCGTCGGCGGTCCGGTGGCGCACGGCGACGGCCTGACCGCTCTCGATCTCGACGGCGGTGGCGGGGGCGTTCAAGTGCACCACATGCCCGTCCCGCTGCAGTTCTTCGGCATACCGCCGGCACAAGGTGCCGATGCCGCCGTGGCGCGGATAGAAGAATTCGGACACCAGAGTCCGCGGTACGTTCTTAGGGCGGAACAGGGTCTTCTTGACCGTGTCCCATAGAGACAGGAGGGTGATGCGCTGCGCTGCCCAGTCAGCGCTGATCTTGGTGCAGGGGATGCCCCACGTCTTCTCCGTGTAGACGCCGAAGAAGATGTCGTAGAGCTTGCGCCCGAATCGGTTGACGACCCAGTTCTCGAAGTTGTCGTCCTTGAGTCGTTTCCCGAACAAGCTCTTCACCTTGACGACCAGGTAGTCCCAGAACGCCCTGACGAGAACGAGCTTGGGGAGCTTGATGATGTTCGTGCCCTGGAGCGGATAGTGGAAGAACCGGTTGAAGAGGAAGATCCGGGACTGGCGGTTTGCCGTGCAGACGTTGTCGCCGAGGAGACCGAGCACCTCCTCGTTCAGATGCTCCTCGCCGGTGTGGAAGCGGTGCGGTCCGTTGTCGTAGTCGAACGTGCCCCACTGCGTCTCCTTGGTGAAGCTGGCGGCGAGTCCGCCGACATGATCGGACGCCTCGATGACCGTGACGGAGAAGCCGTTGTCCGCCAGACGCTTGGCGGCGCTGAGCCCGGCGAGGCCACCCCCGAGGACGGCTATATGCCGCCCCTGTCGGTTCGGCACGGCCGAGGTCCCGGAAGCCGCCTCAGGCGAGGGGGAGGGGCTGTCGGTGTCGGTGGTCATCTGCGGCTCACTGGCCCGGAGCGTCGTCCCTACGCCCTTCGTGCTTCGGAAGTTGGGAAAGGCGGGCTCGCGTGCCGAAGGCCGGGGGAGAGTATCACAGGAAAACCGGACCGGTCAAACGTCGGCAGCACATGCCACACGACGTAAATGTCCACTGACGAGAAGTTTACACGGAGCGTCATTGCAGGCTTGCGCTTGATCGAGTCCCACCTCAGGGATATCATTCCGGGGCGCTCGAACAACGTGTCCACGTTGAGTTGCCCGCGGCTTTCCACACCCTCGTCACGGCAGGATCTGAGACTTGAACCTCCGCGTCGGCGACCGTATCCGTGTGCTGGTGCACTGCGTCAAGCGCTTCAGCAACCGCGTTCGCGTCATTCTCTCGCGCACCGGCCCCATCGGCCTGGCTGTGCAATGCGTGCGCTTCCGTGAGTTGATCGTCGCTCTGACGGGACGTGAACTCAGCGCACGGTATCGCGGCAGTGTTCTCGGCAAGCTCTGGCTGCTGCTCCAGCCCCTGGCTTTCCTGGGCATCTACTACGTCGTCTTCTCCCAGCTCTTTGGACGGACCATGTCCGTCGGGACCGCATCGACGTTCGCCATGGCCATGTTCTGTGGCCTGGTTCCGTGGATCGGCCACGCAGAGACGGTTCAGCGTGGCTCCAATTGCGTGCTCGAGCATGGAGGCCTGATCAAGAAGTTCGCTTTCCCAACCGAGATCCTCCCCGTCTATATGACCCTCGTGAGCCTGATCAACACCATGGTCGGCTTCGTGATGGTGGCGCTCGCGGTCGGGTACTTCGAGGGGCACCCGCCTCGGATGCTCTGGCTGTTCCCCATCGCGCTGGTGCTGCAGGGGATGTTCACGATGGGCATCGTGTACCTGCTCTCCGCGATCTCCGTCTACGTTCGCGACATCGCTCAGATGGTCCCGATGCTCATGGTGTTCTGGTTCTTCATGAGTCCGATTTTCATGTTCGCGAAGGCGACCACCACGCCGGCGTTGCTGCAGACGGTCCTGAAGTTCAACCCGATGACCTACATCATCTCCATCTACCGGGAGATCTTTATCTGGACACCGGACCAACTCCACGGGCTGCGGGCCGTGACCGATGAGAACAGGTCCTCCATCGCGCTTCCGTTCACGGAGCCGGGCAACGTCCCATGGTTCGAACTGGAGGTGTTCGCCGCGTGCGCCTTCACGACTCTGCTCGTCGGCCTGTACGTGTTCAAGAAACTCAAGCCCGGGTTCGCCGATGAGGTCTGAGCACGACATCGCGGTGCGGGCCGAAGGCCTCGGGAAGTGCTACAAAAGCTACCCGGATGCTACGGGGC
>JABSRK010000457.1 GCA_013213915.1 Planctomycetota bacterium | reverse complement strand
GAGATGGGCGCTACGACAAGCGCACTCTCTTCGCGGACGGTCTCGAGACCGCCAACACCGTGCTTCCCTGGCGCGATGGTGTCCTCGCGATCGCACCGCCCAACATTTGGTTGCTGCGCGACACCACTGGCGATGGCAAATCGAATCTCAGGGTGCTTCTTTACGAAGGATTTGGCCGGGGAAACGAGCAGCATCGAGGGAATGGATTGGTCTGGGGACTCGATGGCTGGCTCTACGTCTCCAACGGGGACAGCGGCGGGACGATTC
This sequence comes from Planctomycetota bacterium, assembly GCA_013213915.1. GTDB lineage: Bacteria > Planctomycetota. The sequence continues at coordinate 2,004 of JABSRK010000457.1, read as the reverse complement.
GATCCATCAAGACCGGTAAAAGACTCAATCTCGGTGGATTCGATCTGCGCATCCGGCCGGACACCGGTGAGTTTGAACCCGCTACTGGAGTCACCCAGCACGGCCGCAACCGCGACGACTGGGGAAACTGGGTGGGAGGAAACAATTCGAACGGCTGGCAAATCGCACTGGAAGACCACGAAGTCCGCCGCAACCCGAAGGTGAATCAGCCGTCGGTCCGCCATGCCCTCACGGGCGTGATCGACCTCTACCCGATCAGTCGCGTGCTCAGCCACTACAGCGGCTACAACGCTCCGCCCGCCGGATCGCCGGGCAAGCTCACCTCCGCCTGCGGCTACACCTTCTATCGCGACAGTTTGTTCGACGGTCACATCGCTCCCTCGGTCTACTTCTCCTGTCCCGTGCACAACTGCGTGCATCGGGAGGAGATCACCTGGAACGGAGTCCTTATGGAAACCGAGCGCGCGAGCGACGAGGCACGGAGCGAGTTTCTCCGCAGTTCCGATTCCTGGTTCCGTCCCACCGCCATTCGCACCGGACCGGACGGCGCGATGTACGTGGCCGATATGTACCGGCTTGTTATCGAGCACCCGGAGTGGATCGACGACAAACTCGAGCAGGAAATGATTGCCGACGGCCGCCTGCGAGCCGGTCACGACCGCGGGCGGATCTACAAGATCTTTCCGAGCGGGGCGAAGCTCCACAAGCGGGCCAACCTTGCCTCGCTCAACCCGGCTGAGCTCGGTGCCGCGCTGGACTCCTCGAACGGCTGGCAGCGTGACACCGCCCACATGATGTTGACCTGGCTCCAAGAGTCCGAGCAGAAGAAGGCAATTCCGGGGCTCGTCAGTGTGCTGCGGAGCAAGCATGCGGCCGCCCGGGCCCAGGCCTTGAGCGCGCTCGCAGATCTTGGCGCGCTTTCCGCGGATGCGCTGAAGATCGGTCTCGACGATTCACACCCCGGCGTGCGGCGCAATGCGCTGCGCGTAGGCGCTCACCTCTTCAACGACCATCCGACCCTGGGTCAGCGCGCGGTTGCCCTGCTCAACGACGAAGATGCCCACGTGCAACAGCAGGCTGCCTATGCGTTGGGCGCCTGGACGCACAAGGAGGCTGGGAGGGCCCTTGGACGTTTCCTCGTGAAGAACGCCGGTCGTCCCTACCTCCGTGCCGCGGCCCTCACCTCGGCGGGGGCACTCCCGCATGAGGTCCTGCTCGCCGTTCTCGGGGCTGAGCGGACGCCGGTGACCTCCGCCCTCAGCGCGGAGCTGATGGGGATGCTCGGAGCCGACGCCAAAAAACTCGTGCCGCCCGTGCTGACGCGCATCGCGAGCAAACCGGACAACGGCAAACACTACCAAGCGTGGGAGTTTCATGCCGCGACGCGCCTCATGGAAGCCATGGGCGACGACGAAGCTGCTCGCGCGCTCGTGCCCGCCATGCTGGTTAAAGCGCGCGGTACGGTGATAGATGGGAAGAGGGACTTGGAGACCCGCCTCTCCGCGGTTCCGTTCCTGGAACGGGCTTCCCCCAACGCTGATGTCCGTCTGCTCACCTCTCTTCTGAAGCTGACGACGCCGATCGAATTGCAGGTCGCGGCGGTCAAGTCACTCCTGCGGCATGAGAATACCGGCGTGGCCAAGAGTCTCTTGGCCGGTTGGTCCGCACACGGGCCGGCGGTCCGCGGCGCCATTATCGATGCTCTCCTGGCCCGGCCGGTGCTCACCGGCACGCTCCTGGATGCGATTGACGGAAACCGCGAATTGGGAGTTTCCCTCGACACCAGCCGTCGACAGTTGCTCCTCCGGCACTCCAACGAGTCCATCCGTGTGCGAGCCACCAAGCTGCTCGGCGGCGCCACCAATGCGAACCGCGCGGCCGTGCTCAATAAGTACACTCCGGTGCTGACCAAGGCTGGAGACCGCGAGAAGGGCCGGGCGCTCTTTGGAACGCCCTGTGCACTCTGTCACCGGCTCAACGGCGTCGGCAAAGTGGTCGGTCCGC
>JABSRK010000456.1 GCA_013213915.1 Planctomycetota bacterium | reverse complement strand
AGGTGGGGACCCACGCGGAGGGCTGGCCACCAGGCGGCTGCTGCTGCGCGTACATGGGCTTCCACGAGGGCGTACCGGAGCTGGGCGGCGCGGAGCGCGGGGACGCCATCCAGCAGGTTGGACGCCGGGGGGAGGGGCGCGGGAGTTGCGGGATCTACCTGGAGCATCGCTTCACCGATGGCGTTCAGGGCGGGTGCTTGCGACGGGAGACCGGACGTGTGGGCGAGGGCCTCGCGTGCGCGGGCGGTGGCTGCTGCGTGCTGATGGAAGCGCGCCTGGAAGGCGGCATACACCGCGCGGGCACGGCCGATCAGTCCTTCGGACAGGCGCCCCCGGGTGTAGAGCATCTCGAGGCGATGGAGGTCGTCCGTTGCGTCTGACGCGAAGGACGTCAGGCGCGTCTCTCGTTGTCGTGACGCAGCCAGGGACACACGGGCGCGATCGACGTCGAACACGGCGGCCCAGATGTCCTGCTCCAGCTGGCCCAGGGCCAGCCCCGCGGTTCGTGCCGCGACGTCCCGTTCGGCGGCCTTGGGGCCGATGCCAAGAAGTCCGAGGAGATCGAGCGTGGAGACGATGTCGCTCTGACGATCGGGTTCCCCCGTGTCCTCCAGTCGATACGAGATGGCGGTGCGATCGGGATGACCGGCGGCGGCCGCGTCGTGTCGGGCTGCGCGCCAGATGCGCCGCGAGGCTTGCACACCGGGTTCGAAAGCGATGGCGTGTGCGTGCCAGAACACGTCGTTGGCGGCGTCCTCTTCCGGGTCCCACCGTTCCGGCAGGGAGAGCCCGAGCGGCGCCGCGTCGTGAAGGGCGAACGCTGCCAGCACGAGCTTGGGATCGGCATCAGCGCGGCTGGCCACGTCGTCGGCGAGTTTCCCTGGTTCAAGGGGCTTTGCCGGCGGCGTCGCGCAGGACGTGAAGAACAACAGCGAGATCGTGAGCAGACCTGACCTGAATCTTGTGGGCGACGTGCCCATGAGCGGTCCCTCCGCGGGAGAGCAATGGGAGAACAACGAACAGACCCCTGGCGGACGCCGAGGGTCAGACGCGGAGGCGGAGGATCAGATCAGCAGGGGAGAGACGAACGACCCGCCTGGGGGCGGCAGCACGGTGGACTGGATCGCCACCGCGGACCCGGTCGCGCGGTGGAGACCGTGGTCCATCGGCGACGTCGTGCGTGCTGGATTGAACGAGGTGTCGTTGTCGGGGAGCGGCCTCGCGGGCTGCTTCGACACCGAGGCGAGCTCGAGGCAGCAGCGGCAATCGTCGTTTTCCGGGACGGCTGCGCCGGCGTCGGGCTCTCCACCGCAGCACGGAGCGTGAACGGTCTCGGTGACCGCGCTTGTGCCACAGCCGCCACAGACGTCCTGGCCGATGCCGTGGACTTGCAGCGTGTTGGTGCGCAGGCAGACAGACAGGGTGACCCCCCCGGGAAGTCCCAGGGAAACCAGCGCCACGAGCAGGACGGCGGCGTTCGCCACCGGTGTCCAACGTCTGGATGCCATTCTCAAAGCCTATCGTCCTGGACGGTGCCAGGCACGAGCGAGACCATGGTTTTTTGGGATTCTGAGGCAGGGCGGGGGGGGCTTGAAGTCCGTTTCCTGCGGTGATGAGTGGGCGGAAGTCGGGTGGATGGTGAAACGCCTCAGGTGTGCCTTGCCGTCACGTTTGGCGGGTCGGATGCGGGTACAGTCGGGCGCCGCTGATTGCGGATTCGCAGCCATGGGCATCACCATTGGGGGTTGAGCATGCAGAACATCGGGCTGATCTCTGGAGCCGTGCAGCTGATTGTGTCTCTCCTCGCGGGACTGTCGGTCGCGTATGTCTCGTTTCGGGCCTTCAGGTGGCTCCACCGTGACCTTGACCCGGTGAAGGCGCTGAAGGACCACAACGTCGCGATGGCCATTGTCCTTGCGAGCATGGTGGTGGGCACGGGACTGGTGGTGCTGCAGGCGCTGGAGCCTGTCGTTTCGACGTTGCAGACGACGTTGTACGACGGCGTCACATTCTGGTCAGGCCTGGCTTTCCTGGGATTGGCTCTCGGACATCTCGCGCTGGTGCTCTTCATCGCCATCGTGGGGATCACCTTTGCGACGAGTGTGTTCACCCGGCTGACCCCCAACATCAGAGAGTTCGACGAGATCAAGGACAAGAACGTGGCGGTGGCGATCACGCTGGCGGCGGTGATCCTCCTCATGAGCATGTTCCTGGCGCATGGCTCGCAGATATTCTTGTCGTCCCTCGTGCCGTATCCGGCGATGGAGCCCATCCAGATCATGGGTGAATGATGAAGGCGTTTGTCTCGTTGGTTGCGGTCGTGGTGCTGATCGCATGCGTCTGGCCGGATGAGCTGCAGGGCGCTGATGGCGGCGCGGTCAGGCCTGCACGGCCAACGAGATCAAGCCACCTGGATCGCGCCAGAGTCCCCCCGCGCAGCGACGGCAAGAGATCGCACCGTTACACCTGGTCCGATGTGAATCAGCGCTCCTTCACACTGCAGGGGGACGTGATGCGGCACGACTTGCGAGGGTCGCCGCCGCGCCTATCTCTCACGGTCAGCCTCGAGGCATCCCGTGTAGATGCGGTGGTGAACGCGTTCGGCATTGCGAAGGCACG
>JABSRK010000455.1 GCA_013213915.1 Planctomycetota bacterium | reverse complement strand
GCACGAGACGGTCGCCCAGTGGGCCGTTCCCGAGGGCGCCGCTGTCGTCGGAACCCCAACACCGGGCTGTCCCGTCGGCGACGACAGCACAGCTGCAGGCGCCGCCGGCCGCGATCGAAGTCGTGGGTCAGGAACACCCCGGGCTCGAACCGGTGGATGCGGTTGCTCAGGAGCGCGCGGTTTCCGAGCACCACGGAGGTCCCATGATCCGCCGCAAACAACGAAAGGAGCAGCTTGGCATCGAGTTCACGGGCGGCCGTCTCGACCGGGATGTAGAGGTGGGCAGTCACGCCGGCGACATCTCGAACACGTTTCTACAGAGTTCTCGCACCCGCACACCACCGGATGGGAGGCCGAGGAAGCGGGCGAATACGTCGGCGCGGGCCGCCACCTCTTCCGCGCAGGTGTCCGGAAACACGGTGGGGATGTAGCGGTCGGTCTGGTGGCCGCGACGCAGCGCCTTGTACCCGTGGCGGGCCACGGCGAAGGCGCGGGCGCCGAGACGCGGCCCCGGCGCGCTCCCCGATTCCGCCACGCGCTCGAAGAGCTCGAGGATGCGCTCCGTCGCCAGCGGACCTTGGCGACTGGCGGCATGATGATCCAGCAGAGCGAACTGATGCGTCGTGAGCCTGAGATCGCCACGACCAATCGCGAGGACCTTCTCCGCGAGGCCAGCAACCGACTCGGACACATCGCTGATGTCGTTCGACAACACAGCATCCAGGTCCTTCTTGACCACTGGACAGTAGGCGATGGGGCAACGGCCGAGAAGCGCGGCCTCCACGGCGGTCGTGCAGCCGTTGTGAATCAACGCCTTGCTCGCCAGGATCCACGGCGCCACCCCTCCCTCGCGCTGCACGACGACGTTCGGCGTTTGCTCCGCCACCGCTTCCCACGGGACGACGTCCTCCGCGGGATGCGGCCGGATGACGATCAGCTGGTCCGGCAGCCGTCGGGCCAGCTCGGGCACCATGGCCAGGAAGCCATCGAAGATCTGGCGACGGTATTCGCGAAACGCTTCGTAGCGGCGCGACGCCTCCGTCTCCCCGCTCCCCTGCGACGCGCTGCGGGCGGCGCTCTCCGGCGCCCAGTTCACATTGGAGAAGTTGGTGTTCACCAGCACGAAGTCGCCGAAGCGGCCGGTGAGGTCGGCTACCTGTTCGTCGTACAGGCCCTTGCGTGCGAGGCGCAACAAGTCCAAGCGGGGATTCCCCAGCGCGTGGATCTCTGTACCAGCGGTTTCAGCTCGGGGCGACAGGTCGCCCTTGCTCTGGTCGCCCCACGCCACCAGGCACGACAGGCGCTCCAGGGTTTCCGAGGCCACGCGACGTTCCAGGTACACCTCCCGCGATTGGTAGATCAGACCTTCTTCGCACCAGCCCCCACGCTGCCCGCCCAGTCGCTCCAGCAAGCGCAGCATGGCCACGCGACGACGCGTCAGGGTCTGGCACAGGTAGACGCCCCGCGGGAAGCGCCAGATGTTGCGATTGATGAGCGCCTTGGAGCCCAGCACGACACGCCAGCCTCGGTGAACCGCCATCAAGCCCATCACGATGCGCGCGTCCAGCTCGCGGGAGCGTATCTCCGCGGGCAGGATCATCTGGCGCAACGGTCTGCCCCCTGATCAAGATCGGCCTGTGCCACGGGCAGATCATGCCGTCACGCCGCGAATCCCGCCATCCGTTGATGAACTGACTGGCTTCAGATAACGGGCCGACAGGCGAGGAGCCTGGCTAAACGCCGGGCCTCCAGGCCAGATCAGGCACTCGCCGGTTTATCGCAGACCCCACGTGATGGTCGTGGCGTCGCTGAAGCAGCAGTAGAGCGTCGGGTTCGACACGTCCACTCGCCATAGGCAGGAGAAGGCCCGGGAAAAGTGCTCATACGGAGCGTGAGCAAATTTGAATGGGTTGCCTGAGATTGCTGAACAGCGGGCTACTGAACCGTGACGGTGGCGATGTTGCTGAACACAACGACGCCCGGGGTCACGCTGAGCGCCATGGCAGATAACTCAAGCCCGGAGAACTGCTGCATGATGTACCCAGGAACCTGGACCCCGACTCCGCCCGCGGGGCCCAACAGCCCGCCGAAGATCTTCAGAGTTTGCGTGCTGCCCAGGGTGTATTGGGCGAGAGCACTTTCGACCGAGATGTGAAGCCCACCGAGCCAGCCGCCGCCGGGGAACGCCCCATTGAGCGAATCGAACGAGTGGAACAGGAAGTAGGGATCGTTCGAGACGCCGCCGGAAACCTGGATGTCGAGCGCCAGCCAGCCGGTGCCCTGGGTCAAGGACATGCTGAGCCCCGAGGTAAACCTCGACAGCCCACCTTCCGAAGAGGAGTGGACGTAGAGGTCCCCGTTGCTCGTGTAGCCCATGCCCGTCGGGTGCGACAACCCGCTCGCGACCGTGTGAGTGCCAGTGGCGGTGATCTTGGTGACGGTCCCCGTGTTGGGGAGGAAGACGTTGCCGGCGAACTGACCGAAGCTGAGGACCACCGGGCGGCCGTCAGCCGGATCCACAGCCACATCAGCGAGCGTGGTCAGACCGCTCTGCACGGTGGTCACGGTCCCTGCCAGGTCAACGTGGAACAAGCTCGCCGCTCCAGAAAGGCAAGGGGAGCCAGT
>JABSRK010000454.1 GCA_013213915.1 Planctomycetota bacterium | reverse complement strand
AGGTGGATCATCCTGAGGTGCAGGGATTGCCCATCCTCGATGAACAGGGGAAGGGCGTCCTCACGCAGGTGTTCATGGCCCGCCAGGACGCGCTCGGACGCAAGGTCGCCGTCAAGTTCCTCGATCGGCAGTGGGTCGGATCGAAGGCGATCGTCAGCCGATTCCAGCGCCAGACGCGTCAGCAGTCGCGCCTCCACCATCACGGCATCGCTTCGGGAATTGATGTCGGGACGGTGGATTCCGTGCCGTACTTCGTGGTCGAGTATCTCGAAGGGGACACCCTCGGCGCGCGGGTGCGGTCCGCCATGACGTTCGAAGTTGCCGCAGCCCTTCACGTGCTGAAGGAGTTGCTGGAGGTCGTCGGCTGGGTCCACGGACAGGACCAGGTCGTCGGCAGCATGCATCCGGAAGCCGTGGTCCTCGGCGACGCGGGGGAGGTGTGGCTCACCGGGCTCGGATTCCCGCTTCCGTCGCCGCGCAGCTATCCGGACACCCATGCCCACGAGCTGTTGTATCTCGCTCCCGAAGGCGTGGCCGAGCCGGAAGACGCAGGCAAGCGCGGGGACGTGTTCTCCGTCGGTGCCGTGGCCGTATTCCTTTTTACCGGGCGCGCGCCGCGGCCCTCTTCTGCGACCACGTCAGATGCCCTTGCGCGAGCGAAGGAGCCACCGGCGGCGGACGTCCTCGACGGTCGGAAGCTCCCGGAGCCGCTCAAGGAATGGGTCCTGCGCCTGCTCTCCGCGGACCCTGGCGATCGTCCAGCCGACGCCACGGCGGCGTTGCGCGAACTCGAGGCGGTCGAAGGCGAAATCCTGCAGGGCCAGGCTACGCTCGCCCGATCGGCCATGGCCGCGGAGCAGCGCAGCGGCGACGGGGTGGTGTCGTTCCGCCGCAGCAAGCGGTTCATCTGGTTCAACCGCGGGTTGACGGTGGCGCTCGCCGTTGCGGTGAACGTCTTCGTGTTCAACTGGATCTGGGGTCAAGACGACGAGGAGAAGACCGATCCCGGGAACGGTCAATCGGAAGTCAGTCAGGCGCGGGGAGACGCCGCGTCGCCCGTCGATGACGCGGAGGCGCAGCGCCGGTACGAGGGGGCCAGCACACTCATCAATCAGCTCATGGCGACCGACCGATTCTCGGACGCGTTCGTGAATGCGGATGCGTTTGCTGCGGACTTCACCGATTCGGAGGTCTGGGGCCCGAAGGGTCTCAAGCTCCTGGAGGACGTCCGGAAGGGCCATGCTGACCGGGCGACGGAACTCCTCGACGTCCTTGAGGCTTTGATCAAGCGCGGGAAGCTGGATGAGGCTCGCGAGGCGCTCCGTCGCGCACGCCCCATCGCTGCCGATGTGGCTTCGAAGCGCGTGAAGCACCTCGAAGACCGCCTTCACGATGCGCGGATCGCGAGGCGGCAGGCGGGCGCCGGAAAACCCGAGACGGGGAAACCCGAGACGGGGAAACCCGAGACGGGGAAACCCGAGACGGGGAAACCCGAGGGTCGTCCTGCGAGCGGCGGCGAAGAGCCGATGGCCCTTTCCAAGTGGGGCAAGCTCGTCGAGCGTGCTCTCTCCAGGCCTTCAGAGCACGACCTCCGCAAGGAGCTCCTCGAGCGGGCCGCGAAGCTGGAAGATCCCGGGCAGCTCGGCGATCTCGCGCCGCGCATCCGTTGGCTGGGGGCTGTGGACGCGGCCATGACCGATCTCACCGAGGCATGGAAGGCGGGCGTGGGCAAGCCCATCGAGCTTCCGATGACCAAGGGGGAAGCGGTCGCCGGCGTCCTCGTGTCCGTGGAGAAGGACAAGCTTGTGTTGAAAGTGGAGGCCGCCAACGTCGAGGTCTCCCTTGACCGGGTGGCCCCGCGAGCGATGCTGCGTATGTTAAGCGTGCTAACGCCGAGCCTGGATCGCTATCTCGCCCGCGCACGGCTCGCTGTCGCCGCGCGGGCGGGGGAGGACGCCTGGTTCGACCTCCAGGGGGCACTCTTGCTTGCGGGCGATGACGCCCCGGCGCGGGCCCTCGCCGAAGCGGAACTCGAACGGCTCAGCCGTTTGCCTCCACGGCCTCGGCGGAAGTAGAGGAGACAACACACCCATGGCGGACGAAGCAAGGAGTGGCGGCGAGCGGACCCCTCGACGCCGACGCGGTGGTCGTGGCCGGAAGGCGGCGGACAGGGGCTCGGCTGAAGGCGGCGGCGATGAGCGTGAGCGCGTCGCCTCTGACGGTGGCGGAGGCCCGACGTCCGAGGAGCCCGCCGAGCGCGGCGAGGCCCCGCGGCGGGAACGGCGGCGCGGTCGGGGCCGGAGCCGCGGCGGTCCGAACGACGTCGCGGAGCTCGGAGCGAGCAGCGGCATCGATGTGATCGAGGGTTCGACCGGCGCGCGCCAGCGGACCGGCGGATTGCAGCCGGGCCTGACGCTGAGGGACCTGCTGCCGTTTCTCCGCCCGCCGAAAACGGTCGTCGTGCTCGGCGCGTCCACTGGTTCCGGCCACCAGCAGCCGGCGTCTGCGCTGGCCGAGGCGTTCAAGGGAGTCGATCGCAACCTGGTGGTTCGCCAGCATGACGTGCTCGAACTGCTGGCGGAGGACCATGACGGGGCGTCCGTTCGTGCGTTGTTGCAGGACGCGTCGCGG
>JABSRK010000453.1 GCA_013213915.1 Planctomycetota bacterium | reverse complement strand
CGGCCGCGTGCTTCGCCAAGGGTTCGAAGCGCGCGCATGCGTGGCTGCTGCGCAACCGCTTCCTGGGACCCACCATCCGCACCTGGGAGAATGAACGCGCCGTCACGCTCCGCACCAAGGTGACGTCTTCGGTGCTCGTCGTCGTGGCCATCGGCTGCAGCATCATCTGGGGCGTCGAACACGCAGGGTTGCGCAGCATGCTCGCCATGCTCGGCGTGATCGGCTTCGTTGTGGTGCTGCGCCTGCCGACGGCGAAGCCGTCGGCGTCCGGTTAGCCGCCGCCGAGAGCCTTGCGGCTGCGCGCTGCACGGCCCTGTCCCTGTCGGTTGAGAGCGTCCATCTCGGTGGCGTTGCCCAGGTCGTTCTGCTGGCGCATCCAGGCGGCGAGGCGGCGTTGGAGTTCCGCGACGCGTTGCCCGTGCTCAGGCCGTGGCGCGAGATTGGTCAACTCATGAGGATCGGCCGCGGTGTCGTAGAGTTCCCACTCGGGACGTTTCACGTACGCGGCGACGAGACGGGCGGCGTGCGGGTCGCCGGCGGCGGCTCGCCAGGAGCGGTAGACGCCGGGTCTCTCGGTGAGGTTGTTCCGAAAAAGTGACGTGTGGTGGATGTTGTGGATGAGCTTGAAGCGCTCGGTGCGAACCGCACGAATCCCGTATGCCGAAGGTCCATTGCTGATTCCGCGGGAGGTCTGGATGGCGAACACGGCGTCGTGGTGGGGCGTGTCGGCGTCCGCGAGGACCCGGTGGAACGACGCGCCGTCGAGTTGCTTCGGGACCTTGCCACCGGCCAGGTGAATGAGGGTCGGCAGAACGTCTACGTAGGAGATGAGCGCGGGCGAGGTGGTGGCCGGCTTCACCTTGCCGGGCCAGCGAACCAGAGCGGTGGCGCGGATGCCGTGGTCGTACAGGGTCCACTTGGCGTGGGGCAGACCCGCCCCCTGTTCGCTTAGGAAGAGCACCAGGGTGTCATCCGCGGCGTTCGCCTGTTTCAGCACTCGCAAACAACGCGCGACCTGCTGATCCAGAAACGTGACCTCCGCGTAGTAGCGGGACAGGGCCTTGCGTGTCTCGGCGGTGTCAGCCAGCCAGGGCGGGATCGTCAACCCGTCGGGAGGGTACGCCGACGAGTCCCCTTTGTTCCAGGGTGTGTGGGGTTCGTGTGATGCGACGACGGCGCACCAGGGCTTGTCGCCGCAGTCTCCGATGAACCTGCCGAGCTGGTTGATCGCCACTTGCCCGCTCTTGCCGATCGTTTCGAAGGGGAAGCAGGGGGCCGGCCCGAAGTGTCGCTTGCCCGTGATGGCGACCCGGTAGCCGAGCGCCCCGAGGCGGTGGGGGAGACTCTCCGTGCCAGCGTGGACCTGGGAGTGATTGGGATGGGCACCGTTCTTCACCGGGTAGAGCCCCGTGTACAACGCCATGCGGGTGGGGGCGCACACGGGAGCCGGCGTGAACACATGGGAGAGCCGCATTCCGTCTTTCGCGAGCTGGTCGAGGGTCGGCGTCTTCACGTCGGGGTGCCCCAGCGCCGAGACGTCGGTCCAGGTCATGTCGTCGCCTATGACGATGAGGAAGTTAGGGCGCCCCGCGACGGGCTGGGAAAGAGCGATCGGCGCCAGCGCGATCACGAGAGCGAGCATCAACGTCCAGGGCATGGGGCCATTGTGCACATTTGACAACACCCCCGGCCGCCCTTCTCATGGTCGCCCACATCGGACGGAGTGAAACCATGAAGCTTGGCATGAACCTGCTGTTCTGGACCACCGAGGTCACAGAGGATCACTACCCCGTTCTGCAGTCACTCAAGGACTGCGGATTCGATGGCGTCGAGGTTCCGGTGGGGCCCGGCGGCGAAGGGGACTACGTGGCTCTCGGTAAGGTCCTGGACGACATGGGGCTGGAGCGCACCGCCGTGTTCGCTGTGGATGACGCCGCCGACCCCATCAGCGAGGACGCGGCGGTGCGCGTGGCGGCGGTGAACAAACTCACTGAGGCCGTGGCCAAGTGCCGCGTCCTTGGTGCCACGCGTCTGGTGGGCCCCTTCCACTCCGCCTACAAGAAATTCAGCGGCGTCGGACCGACGGATGCCGAGCGGGATCGGTCCGCGGAGGTGCTTCGTCGTGCCGCCGAGGAGGGCGAGGCGGCAGGCGTCCTCCTCGGGGTCGAGCCCTTGAATCGTTTTGAGTGCTACCTCATGAACACGGTGGCGGATGCGCGCGCCGTGATCGACAAGGTGGACCATTCCCACTGCGGGATCCTCTACGA
>JABSRK010000452.1 GCA_013213915.1 Planctomycetota bacterium | reverse complement strand
CGCACGCGCCTCGTCCCCTTACTCGTTGTTCTCCTCGCTGCTGGCTGCCTCGACCTTGGCCTTGGCGATGACCAGAGATCCCCCGAGGTGGTCGCCACGGAGCTGGCGGCAGATGCGTTGGAGGTCCCCCCCATCGGTGCGTATGGTCGCAAGGTCAGCGGCGCATCCGCTGAGGCCCAGGCCTGGTTCGACCAGGGGCTGCGCTACACGTACGCGTTCAACCAGGACGCGGCCGCCGCCTGCTTCGGCCGCGCAGCCCTCGCCTCTCCGAAGTGCCCCATGGCGTGGTGGGGGATCGCCCACGTCCTCTCCGTGGACATCAACAATCAGGAGGTCAGCGAACAGGAAGCCGAGCGGGCGCTCATTGCCATCGGCGAAGCCATGCGCTTCTTGACACAGGCGACGGAGATCGAGAAGCAGCTCATCCTCGCGACCCTGCTGCGCACGGCCGTCCCCCCTCCGGCCCCGACCGACCGCAAGGAACTGGACAAGGCCTACGCCTTCTCGATGGAGGAGGCCTGGGCCTCGGCGCCGGACGACGCCGACGTGGGCGCCCTGTTCGCCGAGTCCCTCATGCTCCTGCAGCCCTGGAACTACTGGACCGCAGACCGCAAGCCCGTCGGCCGTGCCCGGGAGATCGTGTCGACGCTGGAGGAGGTGATCAGGTTGAACCCTGACCACCCCGGCGCCAATCATTTCTACATCCACGCGGTCGAGTCCTCGTCCGATCCGGCGCGCGGGATTCCGTCGGCGGACCGGCTGGGGAACCTCATGCCGGGCAGCGGACATCTCGTGCACATGCCCTCGCACATCTACATCAACGTCGGCAGGTACGCGGATGCGGTGGCCGTCAACGAACGCGCGTCAGAGTTGGACACTGCCTACTTCCAGGCCTACAAGAAGCCGACCTTTTACCGGATCTACTTCCTCCACAACCTGCACTTCGCCGCGTACGCCGCCATGATGGAGGGTCGCAAGGACCTGGCCCTCCGCTACGTCCGGCGCATGGAAGACGAGATACCGGAGGGCCTCCTGCGGCAGTACGCCGGCTTCATCGACGGGCAGATCGGGTCGCGTATGCACGTGTACGTGCGCTTCGGCATGTGGAGCGAGATCCTCGCCGTCCCCGAGTACCCGGAGTACCGCAAGGCGAGCCGGGCCCTCCGTCGGTACGCGCGCACGGTGGCGCTGGCCAATCTGGGTCGGACCGAAGAAGCACGCGCAGAGCTGGCGCGGTTCGACCAGGCGGCTGCCGCGACGCCGAAAGAATGGACGTTGCTCCAGAACCCCAGCCAGAACGTCTACCGTCTGGCTCGCCAGGTGGCGACGGGAGAGATCCTGTGGCGCGAGGGCAAGCCGAAGGAGTCCATCTCCCTGCTCCGCAAAGCCGCCGAGCTGGAGCAGGACCTCGTCTACACCGAGCCCCCGGCCTGGATGCTCCCGGTACGCCACGCCCTCGGCGCCATCCAGCTAGCCAGCGGCGACGCTCTGGGCGCGGAGGCGACCTATCGTGAGGACTTAAAGAAGAACAAAGAGAACGCCTGGAGCCTGCTCGGCCTGCACCAGGCGCTCGAAACGTTGGGCAAGCAAACGGAGGCCGCGGCGCTGAAGCCGCGCCTCGATCGAGCATGGGAGCGCGCCGACATCGACCCGCCCGCAAGCTGCTACTGCGGCGTCGTCGGGAACAAGCGCTGAAGCGCCCACGGCAGCGCAGAGTCGGTCCTACATCGCGGGCCACGCCACGCGCCGGGTCCACGGTGGGCGGCTTCCTGGCCTCAGCAGCTCGGCCTGGGTGAATGGCCCGAGAGCAGGGCGCGCCACGTGCGGCCCATTGCCCGGCCCGCGCGCGCCTCGCGGGCAACACCACTCGAGGCGGACCCGCCACCCGTCGGACGAAGCTGAGACATGAGAAAACGCGTCATGGCGTCGTCGGCATCGCGCGGGCGCACGAATGAGATGCGGTAGCTCTTGTCATCCGCCCGGAATCTGATCCCGCCACCGAACCACCACCACGGCGATTGAACGTCCTCGAGGTCGGCGAGCCCGACCCGGAACAGCGGGAGTGCAACGGTCCCCAGAGCGATGTGGTCTCCCGCGACCTGAAGCGCCGCGGGCACCGATTGGGTCAGGCCGTCCATGAGCCAGACCGGCGTGCGGAGCACAACCGCGCCCCTCCCAGCATCAACCGTCATCCCGTCGAGCCACCCTTCGAGATCGAACATCTCATCCAGGTCGATGTACTCCGTCGCGGGAGTGATCTCTTCGCTCATGGACGCTCCTCCGACTCGCGTCATGACGGTGGCCGGACACCCACCAGAACAGCTACCGCGGCCGAGCCCGGACCCGTCTCGCAGAGATACCTACGGATGCGCCGCCAATGCTTGCGGAACTTCTGCCGGGCGTACCGAGATTTCGGCCAGGAGCGAGAAATCCAGCTGGTGGAACCGCGGAATCCGGCGCCGATCCCCTACCCCGCCGCCTCTTCCTGTTGCGCCATGCGGGGGTCCTGCGGCCCGTCCTCCGTCTGAACGGCGATGCCGTGCTCCTGCAGGTACTGAACGCCGTTCCGACCCATGTAGCCACCGGCGACGACCAGAACGCGCTCGATGCCGGCGTGGTGGATGAGCTTGGAGCACATGA
>JABSRK010000451.1 GCA_013213915.1 Planctomycetota bacterium | reverse complement strand
CGAAGTTGCGACCGCCCTCGAACCGGCTCTCGGATAGCTTGATGTCCTGGCCCTCGGTCGTGAGCGACAGCAGGGTCCAGCGCACGGCGTCCATGCCGTACTTGTCCCCCATCTCCAGCGGGTCGATGCCGTTTCCAAGGCTCTTGGACATCCGGCGCCCGCGCTCATCGAGCACGGTGCCGTTGATGTAGACGGTGTGGTACGGGATCTCGTCCCGGAACTCGAGCCCGGACATCACCATGCGCGCCACCCAGAAGTAGATGATGTCACGAGCCGTCACCAGCACGTCCGTGGGGTAATACGCGTCGAGATCCGATGTCTCGTCAGGCCAACCCATGACCGAGAACGGCCAGAGCTGGGACGAGAACCACGTATCGAGGACGTCCGGATCCTGACGGACGATGGGCTTGCCCGTCGTCGGGTGCACGCTGCCGATCTCCAGCGGATCGCTCGACGCGGCGGGGACGTCGTCCTCGTCGTACCAGACCGGGATGCGATGCCCCCACCAGATCTGGCGGCTGATACACCAGTCGCGGTACTGCTCGACCCAGTCCAGGTAGGTGCGGACATAGCGATCAGGCGCGATCCTGATGCGGCCGTCCTTTACGGCAGCGGCCGCCGGCTCGAGCAACGGACGCATCTTCACGAACCACTGCTCCGACAGGTACGGCTCGACCACCGTGCTGCACCGGTAGCACCGTGGCAGCGGGACCTCCTTGTCCTCGACCTCCGCGACGAGTCCCAGGGCCTCGAGATCATCGAGGACCTTCTTGCGCGCTTCGAAACGGTCGAGCCCCGCGTACGGCCCGCCGTTCTCGTTCACCCGGCCGTCCTCGGTGAACACATTGATGCGCTGCAGGTCGTGGCGATTACCTACCTCGAAGTCGTTGAAATCGTGCGCAGGCGTGATCTTCACGGCACCGGACCCCTTTTTGGGGTCAGCATGCCCGTCGGTGATGACGGGGATCTCGCGGTCGAGCAGCGGCAGCAGGAGCGTCTTGCCGACGATGTCGGCGTAGCGCTCATCGCTCTCGTGGACGGCCACCGCCGTGTCGCCGAGCATGGTCTCGGGGCGCGTCGTCGCCACCACGACAAAGCGCTCGGGGGCATCCTTCACCGGGTACTTCAAGTGCCAGAAGTGGCCGGCCTCGTCGGTCGGTTCGGCCTCCTCGTCGGAAAGCGCGGTGAGGCAGCGCGGGCACCAGTTGATCAGTCGTTCGCCACGGTAGATCAGATCCTTCTCGTATAGACGGACAAACGCCTCGACCACGGCACGAGAGAGGCCGTCGTCCATGGTGAAGCGCAGGCGGTCCCAGTCGCAACTCGCGCCGAGGCGCTTCAACTGCTGGATTATCCGACCACCGTACTGCTCCTTCCACTCCCAGGTCCGCTCAATGAAGGCCTCCCGGCCGAGTTCGTCGCGGGTCCGGCCCTCCTTGGCCAGCGCCTGCTCGACAACGTTTTGCGTCGCAATTCCCGCGTGATCCGTACCCGGCACCCACAGTGCCTGCTTGCCGCGCATCCGTTCGAAGCGGACGAGGACGTCCTGGAGCGTGTTGTTCAGGGCGTGCCCCATGTGGAGCACCCCGGTGACGTTAGGCGGTGGGATGACGATGACGAAGCGGCCATTGCCCTCAGGGACGGCCTCAGGCTTGAAGCAGCCCTCCTCTTCCCAGATCTGGTACCAGCGCGTCTCGACGTCGGTGGAGCGATATTGCTTCTCAAGGGTTTCACTCATGGAGTGTCCTCCCGGACGAAGCATGATTCCACAGGGCTCCTCCGTCCTCAACCAGCCTGCTTGCAGGGAGTTGGAGTGCTACCGTTGGGACGTGGGACCCGTCCTCATGATCGTCAACCGTCAGGCAGGCCGCCGAGGCGTACGCCGCGACGCGGATCGCGCCGCCGAGAGGCTCAAAGAACGAGGGGTCGCCGTCGATTTGCAGGCGACGAGCAGCGCCGAGGAAGCGGCCGGGATCATCGATCAGGCCAAGAGCGGGTACAGCTGCGTCGTCGCTGTCGGGGGTGACGGTACGCTACGCGGGGTCGTCGAAGCCGCGAAGGGGGTCCTGCCGGTCGGCCTCATCCCTCGCGGCACAGCCAACGTCGTGGCACGTGAGTTGAGCCTTCCCCTCGACCCCAGACGCGCCGCCGACAACGTGGCGGCGGGCCACATCCGCAACATCGACCTGGGCCACATCGAGGGCCGCGGGACATTCCTCGCAATGGTCGGGGTGGGGTTCGACGGCAAGGTCGTCAACGGCGTCCCGCCCGGTCGCATGAAAGTGGCGCGCATGGGGCTGGCCGCTCTCGGTGCGCTCCTCCGGCCCAACCTCCCTCGACTCGCGGTCACCATAGACGGCGTCCCCGTCGACGGCGGGGCATTCGGTGTCGTCGCGGCCAACACACGTAACTACGCCGGCTGGTTCGTGGCGTGCCCGGCAGCACAGCCCGACGACGGGGTGCTCGACACCATGATCCTGCATCGGGGTGACCGGCGGGCCTTGCTGAGATTCGGCCTTGCGGTCGCCCGCAAGCGGGAGGGTTCCCCGCGGGTGATCAGCTACGGGCGTAGCTCCCAGATCGAGATCGAGTCTCTCAGCGAATTCGAGTCCCCGGTCCAGGCCGATGGCGATCCGTGTGGAACGACTCCGGTG
>JABSRK010000450.1 GCA_013213915.1 Planctomycetota bacterium | reverse complement strand
CAGGTGATCACGCTGACCGCGGTTTTCGACACATGCGTCTACGCCACGGATCTCGACGGAGACGGGGACGCGGACTTTCTCTCGGCGTCGAACATCGACGACAAGATTGCCTGGTACGAGAACCTGGGCGGCGGGTCCTTCGGATCGCAGCAGGTGATCACGCTGAGCGCGGATGCTGCCGAATCCGTCTACGCCACGGACCTCGACGGAGACGGGGACGCGGACGTGCTCTCGGCGTCGTACTACGACGACAAGATCGCCTGGTACGAGAACCTGGGCGGCGGCAGCTTCGGCTCCCAGCAGGTGATCACGACGGCCGCGGACTATGCCGCCAGCGTCTACGCCACCGACCTCGACGGTGACGGTGCTGCGGACGTCCTCTCAGCGTCTCAGAAGGACAGCAAGATCGCCTGGTACGAGAACCAGCTACTCTCTCCATGTCCCTCTGGGGCGTGTCTGGACCTGACTGGCAATGCCGCAATTGGCAACTTCGCAACCCTCTGGCTCCAATCCCCTTCGCCTAGCGCGCTGTGCTACGTCCTCGCCGATGCGGCCCTCTTCCCAGACCCAGCGGGATTCTGGGTCGGTTCGTTTGGCAGCACGAACTACTACGTGCATCTGGCGTTGGGCCCGGAGGTCATCCCGCTAGCCGATCCCTACAACACGTTCGGAACAAGCCTGACCAACGCGATGACCGACGCGAACGGTAATTGGTCGATCCCGTTGTCGGTTCCTAACAACCCCGCGCTTCAAGGCCTGACGCTCTACAGCGAGGCGTTCGTACAGGACTCCGGCTTGCTCCCCAACGGGCTGTTTCACCAGAGCAACGTCCTGACCGTCACCATCCAGTGAGCGGGTAGCAACCTGCCGCCCGCGTGGTCGCTCCGTTTCGCGAGCTGGGCAGTGCCTACAATTCGCCTCGAACCCGCAAGGGTTCGGGGCGTTTCGCGTTGAGAGGGGACGCGGAGATGGGCCGGGTCATCAACGAGGTTTGCCACCCGTCCGCCGCCCACCCGCGCCAGCGGGGCGGGTGCGACGCGAAGATCGTCCTCGGCTGTCGTTGTAGCGGACGATGAGATGCTCGCCGAGAGCCTTCCAGCGCTTGATTACGCGGTCTCCGCTCTTGACGGTGTAGTCCGTGAGAAACTCCCGGGACAAGTCGGGGCTCTTGTCGTGCAGCGCCAGTGCCTGCGACTCGACGTTGGCCTGCTGCAAAAGGAAACCGCCTTCCATCTCGCGCTGGGCCTTCTGAATGTCGCTCTTCATGAGCGAGTAGCGCGGGTAGGCGTAGTTGGCCACGAAGTTGATCGCCCACCAGGCCGAATCCCAGTTGAACTTCTTGCGGTCGCCCACGGTGTAGCCCGCGGGGACCGCACGCGTGCCGCAGTAGAGGGGCGTGTAACAAGCGAAGAAGGTGTCATCCGGCGAATACCAGACGATGCCGCCGATGGGGTCCGGGAGCGCGGCGCGGGACTGAGTCACGATGGAGAACGCCGTCCCCGGAATGGAAATGGCCCGTTCGGTCCGAGCGATGTAGGGACTCTCGTAGACTCCCGCACCCTCGCACTTGGTCATGTCGTACGGTGTGTTTTCGTAGTGGTCGCGGAGCAGGGCGAAAATGGCCGAGACCGTGAGCTTCTTCTCGGGTTTCACGGAGAGCGGGTAGCGTGGAGCGCCCTCGACACCTCGGTGATAGTCCGGAGACAGGTCCAGGGCCGGCGTGGCCCTGCGCAGCATGCTCCACACGCGCATGGCGCAGCCCTTCTTCGTCCGATCCGTGGCCGGGTGATATGCGTCCGAGAAGTTGAACGGCTTTCCCGATGCCGGATCGTAGAAGCCCTGCTCGACGGCGAAGTCGATGACGTCTTCGGAATACATGCAGTTCGCCGGATCGTCCAGCGGGAACTCGCCGATTCGCGACTGGTTGGCGTGGCCGGAAACGTGCCCGTCGGGTACGCGAACCGCGACCCAGACAATGCCACTCTTCTTCTTGCCGTTGCCGATAAGCTCCATGATCCAGGCTTCCTCCTTGTCTCCGATTGACAAGGACTCGCCGGATTGCGTATAGCCGTACTCGCTCGCCAGCGCCGCAATCACCTTGATGGCCTCGCGGGCCGTCTTCGTGCGTTGCAGCGCGAGCGTCATCAGGTCGGCGTAGTGAAGCCCGACGCTGTCGTTCAATCCGCGACGGCCTCCGAACGTCGTCTCACCGATCGCGAGCTGATGTTCGTTCATGTGACCGATGGCGTTCGACGCCAGTACGGCGTAGGTATGAGCAACCTGTCGGACGTCTCCCTTCGCGCGCAAGCCCGGGATCGATACGAGGGCGCCGGGTTCGTGGTCGCCCGAGGGGATCCAGGCCAGCCGCGACGGAAATGGCGCATCGCACGTGTAGCAGATTGACACCGATCCGGTGGCCGAGGCGCCCTTGGTGACGATCAGGTTCGTGCACTCATCCATCGGGTCGTCCTGGCCATGGACCGGGGCGCCCAGTACCACGAAGGCGAGGAACGTTGATACTCTCAGGGCGTTTTGTGATCGGAGCATGCCGGATCTCCTGTGTTCTTTGGTCCAGCCGTGTCACACTCCGGGCACTGTAGCAGCAAGCAGTTTCTGCGGTTCATCGGGCTTTGCGTCGAGGGCGGCTGGACCAAA
>JABSRK010000045.1 GCA_013213915.1 Planctomycetota bacterium | reverse complement strand
CCGTGGCGATCAGGCAGAGAGCGAGCAGTGCGACGGGCGGAGGAGAGAGCAGCCGTTCTGTTGTCATGGTCGTGAGTTCGCAGGAGGCGTTAGGATCCGGCAGAAGAGCGATCTCCAGCGTAGCGTGCTGCTCCGGCCCGGGCAACGCGTGGAGAACACCGGTGAATCTCGAGGAGTCCAAGCCCCGTGACCGACGTCAGCGCCGTCGCCGACCGCATCAAGCTGGAGAGCGGATTTCTCCAGGACGCCATCCAGGAGGTCGAGCGCGTCATCGTCGGCCAGCGGCCGCTCATCGAGTCCATGCTGGTAGGGCTACTGGCCGATGGGCATGTGCTGGTGGAGGGCGTCCCGGGGGTGGCCAAGTCGCTCGCCGTGGAGGCCCTCGCCACGTCCCTGGGCGGCGAGTTTCGCCGAATCCAGTTCACCCCCGACCTGTTGCCGTCGGATCTGGTCGGCACCCAGGTGTACAACCCGAAATCGGGTGAGTGGACGACGCGCCGGGGCCCGGTGTTCGGCAACTTCGTCTTGGCTGACGAGATCAATCGGGCACCGGCCAAGGTCCAGTCAGCGCTCCTCGAGGCCATGCAGGAACGCGCGGTGACGCTCGCTGGCGAGACCCACCCTCTGCCCCAGCCCTTCCTCGTTTTCGCCACCCAGAACCCGGTCGAGCACGAGGGGACGTATTCGCTTCCCGAGGCGCAGGTCGACCGTTTCATGCTGAAGATCACCGTTGGCTATCCCGATCGCGAAGGCGAGAAGGAGGTGGTCGCGCGGATGGCCACCAACACCGCCAAGCCCACAGCGCGGACGGTGACGGACCCGTCGCACGTGATGGCTGCGCGCGCGCTCGTCGATGAGGTCTACGTGGATGACAAGATCGTCGACTACGTCATCGACCTCGTGTTTGCGACACGTGCACCGGAAGAGCATGGCCTCCCGGACCTGAAGCCGATCGTCCTGTACGGCGCGTCTCCTCGCGCGTCGATAGCCCTCACCCAGGCGGCGCGCGCGCGCGCGTTCCTTGACGGACGTGGTTTCGTTACCCCGCACGACATCAAGTCCGTGGGCATGGAGGTGATGAGGCACCGTGTCATCACGACCTACGAGGCGGAGGCCGAGGGCGTGACCTCCGAGGATGTGGTCCAGCAGGTCTTCGATAGCGTGCGGGTGCCCTGAGCGGGGTCCGTCGGATGGCGGCACAGGAACACGCACCTGAGCTGACGCAACTCGTCGCCGAGGTTCGCCGAATCGAGGTGCAGAGCAAGCGTCTTGTCACCGAGATGCTGGCGGGGAGCTATCGCTCGGTGTTCCGCGGCGCCGGGATCGAATTCGATGAGGTGCGCGAGTACATCGATGGGGACGATCCACGCTCCGTCGATTGGAACGTGACCGCTCGCGTCGGAAAGCCGTACATCAAGAAGTACGTGGATGAACGGGCCCTGACGGTCCTGTTCATTCTCGACCTGTCGGAGTCGATGAGCGGGGGATTCGGGCTGTGGTCAGCCAGGCAGGTCGCCGCTCGCGTCGTCGCGAGTCTTGGGCTGTCCGCCGTTCGGAACAACGACCGCGTCGCATTCGTTGCCCTCAGCGATCAGGTCGAGAAGTGGCTCCCGCCGCGCAAGAGCACGGGGCATGCCCTCCGGATCATCCGAGACTGCCTGGCGCTGCCGGCGACCAACAAGCGGACGCGTTTCGACCCTGCGTTCGAGTTCGTGGGGAGCGTGCTTCGAGACGGGGCGATCGTGTTCCTGATCTCCGACTTCCTGTGTGATGGGTGGTTCCGGTCCATGAGTCGCTTCGCGCTGCGTCACGACCTCGTCGCGGTCCGGCTCTTGACCCCCGAACTGGAGCCACCAGACGCTGGCATGATGCGCCTGAAGGATCCGGAGACGGGGGCCGAGTCGGTGATCGACTGGAGCCATCCGCAGGATCGCGACGCGTACATCGCGAACGTGGCCGCGTGGCGCTCCAGGACCGAAGCTGATCTCCGGCGCGCCCAGGTGGACCTGGTCGATGTGCCGATGCCGCGGGAGCCGGATCGGAACGTCGTCATGCGACCGTTGCTGAAGTTCTTTCACATGCGTGCGTGGCGGGGACGCAGGCGATGAGCGCGCTCGTGTTGCTGTTGATGGTGGCTGAGGTGGAGGTCCTCGCTCCCAGCGAGGTCGCGTTCGGCAAGGCGTTCGAACTGACGGTGATCAGACGCTGGAGTTCTGGACTTGATCCGGAGCCTTGGCAGGACGCCCTCCTGCGACCCCTGGCGGTGAAACTCGTGGACAGGCAGCAGGGTGAACGGGCGGGCGTCGTCCAGGAGACGCTGCGTTTCCATGCCTACGCCTTCGAGCGGAGCGCCGTGGTCCTTGCGGGGGTGACGTTCACCGCTCACGCTGCCGACGGCACCGAACGGTCCGACACGGCCGACCCGAAGAACATCATCGTGGAGTCGTCACTCGATGGGGCGGCGCCGGGGCCCGTGGAGCTTCCCGGTGGCCCGGTAGAGGTGCCGTTCAGGTGGAGCCGGTGGACGATCGAGTTCATCGGGGTGCTGGCGGGTGTGGGCGCCTGCCTCTGGTTGTTGCGGCGGGCCCGGCGTGGGCGCAGGGCTGCCGCCTCGCGTCAATCTGCCGATGTGCGGGCGCTGCGCCGGCTGGCCGCGGCTTCATCGCTCAAGGCCGCGCCGTTCTATGTGGCCGTGTCAGATGCGGTCCGCGACTACATCTCCGAGCGATTCGAGGTGCACGCGCCGGAAATGACCACTCAGGAGTTTCTCGCGTCGCCTGCCGTTTCGGGGGCCATCGGTGAACAGCGACGTGACGGATTGGGGGAGTTTCTCTTTCACTGCGACCATGTGAAATTCGGTCGGCTTCCCACGACCGCTGCGGACCGCGAGATCGCATCCACTGCGGCGGAACGGTTCATCCACGACGCAACGATAGGGGTCTCCACGGAGGTCGCTCGGTGAACGGCTTATTCGAGGCGTTGACGGGACTGACTTTGCTCGACCCGTGGATGCTTACGTTGGCAGGGTTGTTGCCGTTGTCTCTGTGGGTGCGGCGGTGGAGGGGTGCGCCCGCGGTCAGCTTCGCGCCCGCGGTCTTCGCGCGTCGCCCGGCTGATGGCGGACCGAGATCATGGCCCTCCCGTCTGCGTCCGTTGCCCCGTGTGCTGCAGGTCACTGGGCTGATGTTCGTCGTCGTCGCGCTCGCCCGTCCGGTAGGACGCGACCCCTTGCCGCTCACCACCGAGGGGATCGACATCGTACTGTGCCTGGACATCTCCTCGTCCATGCGAGCCACGGACATGGATGAGAAACGGACGCGGCTCGACGTGGCGAAGGAGTCGGCTGCGGCATTCATCTCGGGGCGTCCGAACGACCGTATCGGATTGGTGTGCTTCGCCCGGTATCCAGATCTCCGCTGCCCGCTGACCCTCGATCATCGCGCCTTGCAGAACTTCCTCGGCGGCGTCGAGATGGTGGATGAGGAGGGGCCGGAGGATGCGACCGGGATCGGTACGGCGGTGGCGCAAGCGGCCCATGTCCTGGGCACCAGCGAGGCGAAGTCCAAGGTCGTCATCCTCTTGACCGATGGCGAGGAGAACGTGGCGACGGAGGACACTCCTGGCGAAATCGCGCCTATCCACGCCGCCCAGCTCTGCAAGGAACTGGATGTCCGCGTGTACACCGTGGCGGCGGGCATCGGGCGCAGATCGCGGGCCGGCGCCGTCGTTCCGTTGGACACAAGGCAGGTCCAGCGGGTCGCGTCCAAGACCGGTGGTCGTTTCTTCGCCGCCCGGGATGCAGAGGCGGTCAGCGGCGTGTACGCAGCTATCGACCGTCTGGAGAAGGTCACTTTCGACGAACCCCACTTTCGCATCGTGGACCGCTTCCTGCCGTTCCTCGTCGCGGCGGTGACGCTTCTGCTCAGCGCTTGGATCCTCCAGGCGACGAAGCTGGAGGTCATGCCATGAACCTCGGCGACGTCTTTGCGTGGCCCGCCGGACTCCCGATCTTGCTGCTGGTTCCCGTGGCGTGGTTTTTCTTGCGCACGTTCGATCGGTTGCGCGCGCGACGCCTCGCGCGGCTCGTCGGTCCACGGGTCGGTGTACTGGCATCCGGGTTCAGCGTTCAGCAGCGTCACATGCGCCGCTGGCTCCTCGTCGCCGCCCTCGCCCTCGCGCTCCTGGCGATCCTGCAGCCCCTCGGTGGGGAGAGCATTCACGGTGTGGAGCGACGGGGCGTCGACATCCTCGTGTGCCTCGATGTCTCACGCTCCATGCTGGCTCGCGACCTGATACCGAGCCGGCTCGAGCGCGCCCGGCGTGAGATTCGGGCGCTGGCGGACGGTGTACGCGGAGACCGGCTCGGCCTGGTCGCCTTCGCCGGGACCTCCCGACTCATGGCGCCGCTCACGCGGGATGCGGGCTCGTTCACGGAGATCATGGAACTGGCCGATCCGTTGAGCGTCGGTCGCGGCGGCACCGACCTGGGGGCGGCCCTGGAGACCGCCCTCGCCGCGCTGGGGGACGCCGACGGCGACCACGAGGTCATCCTGCTGCTCACGGATGGGGAAGACCTCCAGGGCCGCGGTCGGCGCGTGGCGGAGGTCTGCAGATCACGCGGAATCGCGGTGCATTGCATCGGTTTTGGATCGGGGCGTGGCGGGAAGATCCCGGTCGAGGAGGACGGCGTCGAGACATTCCTGAAGGACGGGGCGGGCAACGAGGTGGTCTCCATCATGGATGCATCCAGCCTCCGCAAGGTGGCGGAGACCACGGGAGGGGTGTTCGTCAACGCTGCCGGCAAGGAGCGCCCCCTGGGGGAGCTGTACGAACGCCGCATCCTTCCGATGGCGAAAAAGGCGTTCGACACCGGCGACACCGACTCGCGGGGCAGTCGTTTCCAGTGGCCCTTGCTCGTGGCCTACCTGATCTGGGTGCTCGAGTTGTGCCTGACGGACAGGAGACGCCGATGAGAGCGCTTCTGTGCTTCTTGCTCCTGGCGGCCGGTGACCCGGTGGGGGACGCCATGCGTGCCTACAAGGAGGGCCGGTTCGCGGATGCCGTGAAGCTCTTCCTGGCCGCGGAAGCGGAGTTCGGAGACGCCGCCCCCGCCGAGCTGCTTCACGATCTGGCGCTCGCTGCGCTGCGCGCCGACGACCTGCCCCTCGCCGAGTCGTCGGCGGAGAAGGCCGTCGTGCGGGGCGGGCCGCGGTTCGCGCCTCAACGGGATTTCATCCTTGGGAACGTCGCGTTCAAGAGGTGCCTGAAGGCGGAGGTCCTCGCCGGTCGCGTCGAGTCGGGCCCCATTGCCCTCGAGGCGGCGATCCTGCACGCAGAGACGGCGGCTGATTCGTGGCGACGTGCGGCGATCAGCCGAGCGGACTGGCCCGAAGCGCGGCGCAACGTTGAGCGCGCCGTCCTCAAGCTGGAGGTCTTGGAAAAGGAGCGCGAGGAGCGTCGCAAGAAGCAGAGCAGGAAACCGCGGAACCAACCGGCCAAGCCGCCGACGCCGGAGCGGCAGCGGGATCCGTCACAGCGCGGGAGCAAGGTGGACCAGGACCGGCTCATCAGGGCGCAACTCAAGGAGCTTTCCTATGCCCAGGTGCGTCGTCTTCTTGACAAGCTCACGGAGAAGGAGCAGGAGAAGGCGAAGCTGCGGAAGAAGGAGCAGGCGTCCAAGCGGGTCGCCGGGGAGCGGGACTGGTGAGGGGCGGCGGCGCTGCACTGATGTTCTGCGAGCTGCTCATGGCAGCGACCCTGGGGGCCCAGGAGCTGACCGCGATCGGCCCGGACCCCGCCCAGGTCCAGCTCGGGCGGGCTGCCATCGTGAAGCTGTCGGTGGGTGTGGCGCGGACAGACGCCGCCCTGGGGCCGCTCCCCAAGATCGACGGGCTGGAGGTGGCTGGAGGTCCGCCGGTGGAGACCGGCACCGACCCGTTGACGACGACGTGGACGTTGCGCCTGTCGCCACGCCGCCCGGGTGTGTTCCACATCCCGCCGTTCCTCGTCGATGCCGGCGGGCGGACACTGAAGAGTGAGCCCATGGAACTGAGCGTGACGGATGACCCCACGGGGGCGAAGTACGCGTTCGTCGAGGCATGGACGCCGCGGGGCACGTACTACGTGGCGGAGCCCATCCCCGTGACGGTGCGGTTCGGGATCGACGCGAAGTTCCTCGCGGAGAACGTCTCCCAGCTGTTCCGCCGCAAGCTTGACGTCCCCGCCCAGCTCCGGGCCCCGTGGCTCGAGAAGATGGAGGGTGCCTCAGTCCGCGCGCCCAGCGTGTCCGCGGCTCGGCAGAGCTTCGTCCTCAACGACCACGTGGCTGCGGTGGAGATCGCCGGCGAACGGATCGTCGACGGCCGCACCTTCACCGTGTTCCAACTTATGCGTACGTACGCTACGGACAGGGTCGGTGAGCTCGTTATTCCAGAGCCGTTGCTCCGGTTCGCATACGCGACCCGCTTCCGCGAGGACTTCATAAGCGGTCGTGTCCCGTCCGATCATCACGAGGCGTTCGTCGGAGGCGATCGGGTCGTCCTCGACGTGCGGCCGTTGCCCGAGATCGACCGTCCCACGACCTTCACGGGTGCGGTGGGGATCTTCACGCTTCGAGCCCAGGCCAGCGTGACGGAGTTGAACGCCGGGGAGACGATGCAGCTGGTGCTGCGGATCAGCGGCGACGGAGTCCCGAAGACGATTCGCCCGCCGCGTCTCGATCCGCTCCCGGGCTTCCACGTCCAGGGGATGATCAAGAGCGAGGACGGTGACGGGCTGGCGTTCACCTACGAGATCGTGCCCTTGAACGGGTCGGTCGTGCGTGTGCCGCCGGTCCCGTTCACATTCTTCGATCCGGGTCCGCCGGCGGTCTACCGCACCGTGCGCACGGCGGCGATTCCACTGGTCGTACACGGGGAGCCAGGGGAGGTTCCTGGCATGCCCGCTCCCGAGGTGTCGGAGGCGGTCGCGGTACCGGGGGTCGACGACATCTACGGGTTGAAGACGGCGACGTCGCCGGACGGTGACGATGGCGGCATCACGGACGCGTTGCTGCTGAGCGTGATGGTGTTGCCGTCGGCGCTCGCGGGTGCGGTGCTTATTTTCCTGCGCGCCAGGGACCGTGAGCGTCGCGATCCGGCCGGTGTGCGCGCGCGCCGCGCCCTGTCCGTGTTTCGTGCGGCGGCGGGTCGGCCTGGAGCGGATCTTCGCGAGGCGCTGGCCGGATATGTGGCGGCTCGTCTCCGCTGTCCCACGCCAGCAGTGATCGCGCCAGGACTAGGCGCCCGTCTGCGCGCCGCGGACATCGATGGCGAGCTAGCTGACCGTGCAGCGGAGTTTCTCGAAGGACTGGTGGCCGAGGGATACGGGTCGCCGCTCAAGTCCGATGGAGACGTGGTGACCCTGGTCGAGGATCTGGAGGCCGGGTTCTCTTCCGGAGGGCGCCGGGGATGAGCGCATACCTCCTCGTCACCCTCGTCGCGGCGCTCGGGCCCACGTCGCATTTCGAGCGGGGGCTCGCCGCTTACGACGCCGGCCAGTTCGACCGTGCCCGGTCCGCTTTTACGGCCGCGTTGGCCGACGCGGGCGTCGCGCAGGGACCGATTCTCTACAACATCGGCAACTGTGCGTACAGGCAAGGGCGCCACGCCGAGGCTGTGCTCTTCTACCGTCGCGCCCTGCTCCGCATGCCGCGGGACGAGGAGGTCACGTTCAACCTGCGCCGAGTGGAGGCGCACCTCGGTATCGACGGAGCGTCGGACCGGTCGTTCGAAGCCATCGTGCTGGGCGTCGTGGACACCATGACACCGGCGGAAGGGCTCCTGCTGGTCGGGGTTCTGCAAGTCGCCGGATTCCTCGCCCTGGTGGTGTGGCGGCGCCGCCGCGGGGTAAGACTCGCCATGGGGGCGGCTGTCGTGGTGGCGTTGCTTGGCGGCGCGCGCCTCGTCTACCGGCAGTGGTATGCGCCTCCGTCGGGCGTGGTCCTGTCAGAGGAAATCGCCCTTCGGGCACAGCCTCACGCGTCATTGCCTGCGACGCTCGAACTCAGGGCCGGGGAGGTGGTGACGGTGGAGGAGTCGTCGGATCGGTGGATGTGGGTCGTGCATGCACGCGGATGCTGCTTGACGCGACGTGTGGGTGTGGGCGTGGTGGATTGAGGGGACGGCTTCGGCGCAGGCATGAACCGTCCCGTTCCTTAGGATGAGGGCGTGGAAACGCATCGGTCTCGTCGCCCGCGCTGGTGGCTGCTCGCCGTCATCCTCCTCGTGATCGCCGGCGCGATCGGCTGGACGTGGTTCGTGCACGACGCGGACAGCCGTCAGGATCGTGTCATGACGACAGAGGGGATCCTGTCGGGAGGGACGATCACGCTCCTCGTCTGGCTCGCATTGCTCTCGCGCCTGCGCGTGCGCACACGTCTCCTCACGGGCGTCGTGGGCGGCGTTGTCACGTGCGCGTTCTTCGCGGCCTTCCGTTTCGCAGGGGTGAATGGCGACCTGGTTCCGGTGTTCGTGCCCCGGTGGCGGAGCGTGGAGCGGGTCGTCAGCGGGGAGCCGCTGTCGGGTGTGGCGCGAGACTTTCCGCAGTTCGGCGGCGGCAGCCGGGACGGGATCGTGAGCGGTGTGGCGCTCGCTCGCGACTGGGAGGCCCGGCCGCCTTCCCTGGTCTGGCGTCGTCCAGTGGGTGTCGGGTGGTCGGGTTTCGCCGTCGTCGGTGAGCTGGCCGTCACACAGGAGCAGCATGGGGATGAGGAGCGCGTTGTCTGCTACGACCTGGCGACCGGAGATCTCGTGTGGAGCCACTCCGCCGCCGCCCGCTACCGGTCGAACCTGGCGGGGGACGGGCCGCGGGCCACCCCGACCATTCATGGGGGCAACGTCTATACGCTGGGGGCGACAGGGGTGCTCAGTGCGCTCGAGCTTGCGTCCGGGCGTTGCCTGTGGACCTTGAACGTGACCGAGGATGTGGCGGGGAAGGTGCCGGCTTGGGGCATGAGCGGGTCGCCCCTCGTGTGCGGCGGCAACGTGGTGGTGGGAACGGGAGCGGGGGAGGGCGCTTCGCTCGCCGCGTATGACGCCACGACGGGGGAGCGTATCTGGAAGAACGGCGACGCTTCCACGGGCTACGCGTCGCCCCGGCTGGCCACGCTCGCCGACGTGATGCAGGTCGTCGTGTTCAACAGCGCGAGTGTGGCGGGGCACGATCCGAGCGATGGTCGGGTTCTCTGGTCGCACCCGTGGAGCGACCGTCAGCCCAACGTCGCGCAGCCGCTTCCGGTAGGCGGGAGGCGCCTGCTCGCGTCCAGCGGTTATGGGGTCGGCAGCGAGCTGATCGAACTCACCCAACGGGACGACGGCAACTTCGACGTCAACGTCCTCTGGAAGACCCGCCGCCTGAAATCCAAGTTTGCCAGCATGATCCTGCACGACGGCCACGTCTTCGGTCTCGACGATGGCATCCTGACGTGTATCGACGTGGCCACTGGACGGCGGCGATGGAAGAGCGGGCGCTACGGGCACGGTCAGCTGCTGCAGGTCGGCAGCGACCTCCTCGTCACGGCGGAGTCGGGAGACGTGGTGCTCGTGGCCCTGGATGCAAACGAGCACCGAGAGATCACTCGGTTCGAGGCGATCGACGGCAAGGTCTGGAATCCGCCAGCGTTGGCCGGCTCCAGGCTCCTGGTCCGCAACGACCAGGAGGCCGCGCTGTTTCTTCTCCCGGTGAAGTAGGCGGCCGCGCCTACTTCCTGGCCGATCGGAGGTACGCCACGAGGTCGAGGATCTCGGCCTTGGTCAGCGTCACGAGCAATCCCGTGGGCATGGCGGACGAGGACATCTTCGTCTTGTCTTCGATCTGATCCTTCGGGACGACGATGACCTCGTCGGGGTTCTGCAGCTTCGGGTTGACATGAAGCGCCTTGCCGTCGTCCTTGACGATACGGCCATCGACCAGGTCGCCCTCCGATGTCTCGATGAGCCACGTCTCGTAGCCCTCCAGGATCGAAGCGGACGGATCGATGATGTGCTTCAAGAGCTCTTCACCGGTCTTGTACTTGGCGGCGGTCTCGGTGAGATCGGGTGCGCTCTTGATGCCCTGGTCGTCGAACCAGTGGCACTTGTTGCAGCCCGCTTCGTCAAAGAGCTTCCGTCCGTTTTCACGGTTGCGGTGCTCTTCCCAGCCGGCCTTGAACGAGGGTGCGAGGTCGGCCAAGGTCCACATCTTGACGAAGCGGCGGGCGGGTGCTGACTCGACAGCCGCTGGTCGTGCCTGCGCGACGGCCGATGGATCGAGCTTCTCGACGACGTGCATGACGCCGTACATCACCATCCAGTGGCCCGGGAACGTACACACGTACGGGAAGTCGCGCGGAGCGCTCGGCGCGACGAACGTCACCCGCGTCGTCTCGCCGGGGAGGATGAGCGTGGTGTGCCACAGCACGCCGTCATGGTCGGGAATGTAGCCCTTGGCCTGGGCTTGCGGGTCGGTGGCGCCTGCCTCGGCGGCCTTGCCGACGGCCTTCATCGTCCCTGGCTTGGTGATGACCAGGTTATGGGGCATCACGT
The DNA here is from genome assembly GCA_013213915.1 of Planctomycetota bacterium. GTDB lineage: Bacteria > Planctomycetota. Next base: position 5,620 of record JABSRK010000045.1, on the reverse strand, counting down.
CGTTGTTCTGGAACACCAGCGCGACGGGTTTGCCCGCCTCGACCGAGAACTCCTTGCGGTCGTACAGCATCTGGTGGGGCACCGTGCGGACGAGGATCGTCGACCCGCCGAGTCCGGCGAGCATGCGGCGCTTGGATTCGGCGGTAGCTGCGGGCAGCGCCGATGCCAGTTTGCGGCCGGCTTCGAGGGCGGCCATGACGTAGGGCGCCGTGCGTTGCTCCTTGGGCAGCCCTGATGCGTACGCTGCGATGCTGTCGACGAGCGGCTCGATCTCACGTGCGGGCCACTTCTCCTTTGGTGTCTTGTCCACCAGATAGATCGCCGGCTCCAGCAGGAGTCCCTCGCCGATGAGCCGCGCCGCATCGCGGAACTTCTCGGGTTCGTGCCCGGCCATATGAGCGACCGCGCGAACGGCAGCGGCGCGCACCGTGTCGGCGGCGTCGGCCGTGAGCACGCGATCCGGGATGCGCTGCTTCTTGATCTTGGGGCCTCGCCATGAGACGACGAGTCCGTCAGCGCCGCCCTGGTCGTAGTAGGTCACCACGATGGAGTGGGGGCCCTTGGTCAGCATGACGGCGCCGCGCTTCTCTTTCAGGCCGTGCGCGCCGTCGTTGCTCACGATCTCCTCGCCGTCGATGTAAAGGCGGGATCCGTCATCCGAGTTGGTGAAGAACACGTAGCGGCCGTCTCTCGGTACGTGGATCGATCCCGAGAACATGAGGCCGAAGGCGTCGCGACGCTTGATCTCGGGGATGTCGAGGGAAAAGTTCCTCGCGATGCCGGTGACCTCGGGGGTGAGCTTCTTGAAGGTCGCGACGTGCGCGTTCTTCGGCGTCCCGCGATAGAACCCTACACGCACCCCAGGGATCGGCGCCCCGCCGCCGCCCGAGCGGATCGACGCCGGCACCTGGAACATCACCGGACGCACTCGTTCGTACGCCGATGCGCGCAGATTTTTGTCCATGAGCATGGGGAGGGCACCGAGGAGCCCGAGCATGTCCGCCCGTGACGCCGCCGCCGATTTCCAGGCCGTGTCCAGCTCGCCATCGAGGGCGATCATGCCGGCGTACCCGAGCTGACGTGTCTCGGGGTGGCGGCCGCCCGACGCCAGCTCGGCCAGCGCCTTACGTGACGGCAGCTTGCCGTCGGTCATCATTGACTGGACGATCATGCCGAGGTCGTGCAGGACATGGCGCGCGTGGTCGCCATCGCCGGAGTCGGCGTGGCGGATCGCGTTCATGACGACGGTGACGACCGGGCTCCCCTCGGCCTTGGCGATCTCGGCAGCTGCGCCGAGGCGCTCCTTGTTGCTGACGCCGTGACGCGAAAGGAGCGCCTTCAGGACACCGGGGACCCGGGGTAGCTTGACCAGCTCGGCGGGGCTCACGATCCGCAGCAGGTAATCCATGGCGGCCGGGTTGTCGGCGCCGATGATCTCCCCGCGCGCGATGGCGGCCCTCCAGATGGGGTCCAAGGCCCGCATGGTCTCCTTGAGTGCGTAGTCCAGGAACTTGTCGGTCGGGAAGCGCTTCGCTTCGAGGGCGACGGCGGCGGCGCGGGCGTCCAAAAAGAAGCTGGCGGCCACGACCGCTTCCAGGCGGACGCGCGGGTGCTCGTCTCTTGCCTGAGGGGTGAGCAGGTCGAGCGCGTCGGAGACCCTGTCGCGCATGACGCGCAGCACCCGCGTGGCGGCGGCGCGGGCACGGTGGTCCTTGGATCGGAGCACCCGCACCAACAGGTCGCGGTCGGCGATGTTGTGCTGGGTCAGGAGCCACAGGCCTTCGAGCAGGTGGTGCTCGTGCTCGGAGTCCTTGGGGTCGAGACCGGCGACCCATGTCTTGGTGGCCCCGGCGACCTGATTGGAGTCACGGCCGCTCAACTCGATCCGAGTCCGGTACCGAACCCGATCGTCCATGCTCTTCAGCAACTCGAGCAGTTCTTTGATCGGGCGCCCGTGGATCGCCGCGGGTTTGGTCAACGGCCGCCCCTTGTAGGTGACGCGGTAGACACGTCCGTGAGCGTGATCCCGGCTCGGGTCCCGCAGGTGATGCTGCATGTGCCCGATGATCGGGTTGTACCAGTCGAGGAAGTAGATGGCCCCGTCGGGGCCGACTTCGATGTCCGCCGGGCGGAACCGCGCGTCGGTGCTGTAGACGATCGGGTCGAGCTCCGTGGCCTTGAACCCGGATCCGTCGTCCTCCTGGCGATACTGGAAGATCCCCTGGAACCCGATGACGTTGGCGAGCAGGTGAGTCCCCTGGTTCTCCTCGGGGAAGTGGCTGCTGTTCAAGATCTCCGTCCCGGCGCATGGACGGCTGCGTTGTTTGAAGTAGGGGAAGTAACCCGAGTGCTTCGCCGGGTGCTCGATATGCCCGGAGAACGGCAGCGCGTAGTAGTTGACGTTGCCGGTGCCGTCGGTGAAGAAGCCCTGCCCCCAGCGGTTGAAGACGTGGCCGTGGGGGTTGGCGAAGTTGTAGGGGATGTACCGCTCCACCTTCCAAGTCCGAGGTTCGAATCGCCAGCAGCATGCGTTGTGGCAGCGGACCGGCCCGCGGACGCTCTCCACCTGCGACTGGTGGAAGGTCCCTTCCTGGAAGTAGAGAGCCCCCATGGGTCCGATGACGAAGCTGCTGGCCGAGTGGTGGGTGTCGGCCGAGCTCAGGCCGTGGAGGAGGCGTTCACGGGTGTCGTACTTGTCGTCACCGTTCGTGTCCTTCAGGAACAGCAGGTCGGGGCAGTTGCCGACGATCACGCCGCCGTTCCAGAACTCGAAGCCAGTCGGGTTGTGGAGGTCGTCAGCGAAGACCTTGCACGCGTCGGCCTTTCCGTCACCGTCCGTGTCCTCGAGGATGAGGAGCTTGTCGTTCATGGGCTGGCCTGGCTCCCAGTGGGGATAGGTCGGCCACGCCGCGACCCACAGACGCCCCCGGGTGTCCCACGCCATCTGGACGGGGTTGGCCAGGACGGGGAACTGCTGCTCGTCGGCGAACAGGTTGACCTGCATCCCGGGCGCGGGCTTCATGAGTTCGATGGCCTCGGTCGCGTCGAGGTACGTGTGCGTGCCATCGGGCCCCTTGCCCCGCTTGTTGGTCTTCACGCGAATCGGCGGCGGCGCCGTGCTCTTGATGGCGCCCGGCTCACGGCCCTGGGCGAAGGCCCAGATCGCGCGGTCCTTGTCGTTGCACATGGCGTCGAGGATCTCCATCTCGCGCTGCAGCACGGTCCGGTTGGTGATCCCGTCGGTGAACTTGAGGTGGGAGCGACCGCCGTAGACGTTGTATCCGTCCGTCGCGCGATAGCGGTTGAACCAATGGAGGTTCTTGTCGAGGATCTCGGTCCGCATGCGCGCCTGCCATTGAGCGCTGGCGCGTGGCGCGGGGCCGTCGGCGAACAGGGCTGTGTCGATGACCTTGGCGAGGGCTCGGTTGCCATCCTCGTTGAGGTGGATGCTGTTGATGGTCAGCGGCGTTTGTGAAGCGTCGTACGCGGCCGTCATCGGGCTCATCAGGTCCACATACGGGACACGCTTGGTTCTGGCGACGTCCGCGGTTGCCTGGGCGTACAACGCCAGCCTCGGGTTCAGAAGAGCCGGGTCAGGGAGGTTGTCGTCTCGGAGATCTTCGTAGGGGATGGACGAGAAAAGGACCAGCCTCGCCGTGTTCTCGCCGTCGTAGGACTGGCCGAGAGTGTGGTCGATGAACTTCGCGAGGTTCGACCTGTAATTTTCCAGCCCTTCCTGTCCTGCGAACGACTCGTTGTAGCCAAAGAACCCGAAGATGACGTCGGCCTTGCACCGCTTCAGGTAGTCGTCCCAGGACCCAAAGCCCGCCGTGCGTTGCTGGATGGTCAGTTCGTCGGCGGAGAAGCCCAGGTTGCGGAAAGACAACTGGTGATTCGGGAAGCGGGCCTGAAGCCTCGTCTCGAGCCACCCGTGATGCTGCATGCGTTCGGCGAGTGCGTTGCCGAGCAAGCAGATGTGGTCTCCCTTCCGGAGGACGACGCGCTCGTAGGGGTCGTCGGGGACCGGCGATGTCTGCAGGAGCGAGAACAGGGAGGCGGCCGCGATCGCGGATACGACGTTTTGAAGAAGGTGGCGCATAGCGTGCATCAGCCTAAGCGCCACCCCCGCTTTTGCGCTACTTGATGGTCATGTAACGCCAGAAACGAGCGACCTCCTTCTCGTTGACGTATTTGCCGATCTCGCGTTCGAACTGCTTCTTCGACTTCCAGGGCCGATACTCCTCGAACTCGTGTGCCATGCGCTTCCCGACGCCTGGGATGGTGCGGAAGTCAGCGTCGCTGGCCTTGTTCAGATCGAGGGGGATGAAGCAGTACTTCTTGAGCCGGGCGACCTCTTCCTTGCTGACGTATTTGCCGATCTCCTTGTCGAATTGCTTGAAGCTCTTCCAGGGGCGGTACTCGTCGAATTCGTGGGCCATGCGGCGGCCGACGCCGGGGATGAGTCGGATCTCCTTCGACTTGGCGGTGTTCAGGTTGATGTGGAGGAACGCCTTGCCGTAGAGCTTCTTTCTGGCTTCGGCCTCAAGCCCCTCCTTGCCCAGAAACGCGTCCAGCTCCACCGCGCTGGCGAAGGGCCGCGCCTTGACCAGTTTGGCCACGATGGCGTCGGTCATGCCATCCAGCGCGACGAGCTGTTTCTCGGTCGCGCTGTTGGGGTCGATGAGGCCCTGACCGACCTGGGCCGAGAGGCCCGACGAGAAGACGAAGAGTGGGAGGGCGATGAGTGGCAAGAGTCGGAGAGAGCGTTTCATGATCACGATCCTTGGTCGGGGGGTTTTGGGTTTCGTTTTCCGTAGGCATACACGAGGCCGAGCACACCGATCAATGCCATGGCGCCAGGAGCCAGCGAGGGGGGAGACTTGGCGTGCAGGGCCTCCCACGTCAACGTCCAACCTTCGAGGTCGGGGTTCATTTCGCGTTTGAACTCCACGTTGCTGTCGTGGTGCAGCACCAGGCCCCAGATCCCGGTGCCGATGCACGCGAGCATCGACACCTGGACGAGCCGGCGCAGCATTTCGCGAGGGGAGATCAGGTAGACGACAAGGCCTGCTGCCGTAACGCCGAGCACGTAGAAGGGGATGACCTGCTCGTCGGCCTCATCGTGCGCGACCAGGACGAGTTCCAGTGCCGTCCCCGCGATCGTGAGCAGCAGGACCACGGCGAGCATGGCGAGCACCCGCGAGAGGGTTCGGCGTTCCATGGGCAGATGAGTGTATATGACGGCCCGGGCCTCGTAGGATGTTGCCGATGCCAACGGATCTGGAAATCGCGCGGGGAGCGACGCTGCGTCCCATCGACGAGGTCGCTCGGGACCTCGGGCTCTCGCCAGACAATTGGCGTCCATTCGGGCGCTACATCGCCAAGATCGACCCGAGGGTGCTGGCTTCCCCGCGCATTCGAGAGAAGCCGAGTCGCCTGGTGCTTGTGTCGGCCATCACCCCGACGCCCGCGGGGGAGGGGAAGACGACGACGAGCATCGGCCTCGCTCAGGGCCTGGCCCGCCTCGGTCAATCGGTGTGCCTCGCGTTGCGGGAGCCGTCCCTCGGCCCGGCCTTCGGCATGAAAGGCGGAGCGACGGGTGGCGGGCGAAGCCAGATAC
>JABSRK010000449.1 GCA_013213915.1 Planctomycetota bacterium | reverse complement strand
ATCACCTCACGGTGAGGGAGGCGGGAGCGAAGCGCTTGCCGCCGCCCTTCAGCGGTTCGTTCATGAGGGTCTCGAACACGTAGATCTTCCAATTGTCCGGCGTCTTGAGGGAGTTGGCGGCCATGTTGAAGTGGATCGCGGCGCGGAGCTCGCCGGGGCGCTTGGGCTGGACGACCATCCCTCGCTCGGTTGGTGCGACGAAGACGCTCTTCTTCGCCATGTTGCGGAGCTCGTCGGTGGCGTCGCGACGCTCGGCGGGCTGCGCTCGAAGCACCGGAAGCGACAGGGGAACGCCGCCTGCAGCCTTCAGCAACCTCCTGTGGTTCGCACGCACCGCGGCCTCATCGCCGCCCGTGCGCTCGAGGTCGGCCTTGGCGTTGCGGAGGAAATCAAGCGTCTCCTGCGGGCTGCGGAGGCCCGGGAGGATGTCGATCACCTTGCCATCGGAGCGGCAGACGTAGAGGGCAATCTCATCGTTGTTGATGCCGGTGACCGTCTTGCCTCCACCCAGGTCGAACGTGGTGACGCGCGTCGACGCCACGCTCTCCCATGCCGGTACGAAGTTCTTCTTCACGTAGTTGACGATGGTCTTGTCCGAGAACGTCACGGTCCTCGCCAGGGCTGCATTCGCTCAACAGAACTCCTCGTCGAGCTTGCCGAACAGGTGCAGGACCATGATCGGCTTCGTTTCGTTAACCGCGGCCTTGACCGAGCGCTTCCAGATGAGCCCGTTCAGGTCGCCCCCCCACTGGCCGGTCGTTTGCGCGATCTTCCTCAGTTGTTCCTTGTCCATGGGCTCCTGTGCCGCGACGATCGCCAGGGTCCCCATCAGGGCCAATATCGTGTGGATCTTCATGTCTGGTCCTCCTGATCCACACTACGGCGGCGGACCCAAATCCCGCGCTACCGTGACAGACAAGTGACAAGCGGCGAGAATCCCCTAGTGAGCCAGCCTCCCCCATCCCGCAAACCCGGCCTCCTCGGCGGCCTGGAAGAGTTGTTCCGCTTTGGCGTGAGCGGCGGCCTGGGCACGGTCGCGTTCGTACTCCTGAGCTGGCTGTTCTTCCGGATGGGGTTTTCAGGTACGCGCTTCGATGACGCGATCCGCTGGTCGGTCCCCTACCTGGTGACGAGCCTGCTCACCCACTGGCTGCATCGACGCATCGCGTTCCGCTGGCCCTCGCCCTACTGGCGATCGCTGTACCGCACGTACGTCATCTATGGTTGCAGCCTGTTCGCAACGACCTTGCTCCACGACCAACTCATCTGGGCGCTGGAATTCGGGCCCGTCACGGCCTTCCTCGTCAGCGTGGCCCTGAGCGGCGCGTGGAACTACCTCCTTTTCCGTCACTGGGGTTTCGCGGAGGATCGCAAACCGCATCACGCGCGGCCCTGAACACGGACCGAGCTTTGCATCGCAGCCCTGCTCGGGGATACTTGCCGGTCCGTCATTGTCTCGTACGGTGTCTCGGACGTGGAACTCGCGCTGCAGGAACGGGATTTCATCTACAGCCTGAATCGGTTGAACGTCGCTATCACGCGCGCGCGGATGAAGTGCGTCGTGTTCCTCCCCCGCCCGCTCCTCGAACCCGATCTCGAAGCGTTCTCCGACGACAAGGTCTCCGAGGGCATCGCGTTCATGCAGGAGCTCTTCGACGCGGCTGACGACGTCGTCTACCTCGACACGCGAGAGGTGCAGGAGCCATGACCAGGCAACGTCGATGCGTGATCCGCACGCTTGTCGCCGTCGGCCTCGTGCTCCTGTGGTGGCTGAACGACACGACCGGTCCCTACGCGGTGTTCTGGGGCTCGTACGATTTCCGCACGTTGGCCCTGAACCTCGGGCTCACGTGGCTGTCGCTCTGCGGAACGTACGTCGCCCTCGGTGGCTCCGAACGGCGGCGGCGGTGGACGCGCATCCTGCTGCTCAACGCTGTCTGCATCGTCTGCGTCGCGGCGTGCGAGGTGCCGACGGTGTTGTTCGACCACGACTATCGCAACACGTTCCACACCTGGCGGGAGGAGTCCTGGCTCGCCCGATCAACGTCCATCAACAAGGCCGATACGGAGCTGCTCCACATCCACCGGTCGCACACATCGTGGGAGGGCTCAGTCCACGGCAACCTGGCACCGCTGGGGATCGCCGACGCCCCGTGGCACAGCGTGATTGTCACCTACGATCGAAACGGATTCCGCAATGACACCGATCTGGAAGAGGCGGACGTGGTCGTGATCGGGGATTCGTTCGTCGAAGGGGCCATCGTCCCAGCCGGGTGCACGCTCTCGAGACGACTGGCGGTGCTCCTCCGGGGGATCAGCGCCAACCTGGGACAGGCGGCCTACGGGCCGCAGCAGGAGCTCATCGTTCTCCAGCGCTTCGCCAAGCCTCTCGCGCCGCGTCTCGTCCTCTGGTGTGTCTTCGGGGGCAACGATCTCTTGGACGTCACGTTGTACGAGCAGGCCCGCGAAGCGGCGACACGTGTCCACCTGCTCGGGACGGTCTCTCAACGGTCGCTCACGCGCAACGCCCTGTTGGGCCTCTCGCGCCTCACTACGCCGGACACGGGACCGAAGGAGAAATCCCGGGCGCAACGCGGCACGCTCCTCGGCGAACATGTCTGGTTTGGCCGCAACACGGAGCCCTGGTCTGACCACGAGTGGCAGG
>JABSRK010000448.1 GCA_013213915.1 Planctomycetota bacterium | reverse complement strand
GGCGTCGAAAACGTCTTTGTTGATCTCTTTTGCGGCACCCATGGCATCGCCTCCTGAGCGTTGGGCAGGGATGCTAACAGCCGCTCAGGCCCGTCGCTACTCTTCCGGCGCCGTGTCGATGAAGCCTCGCGTCATCGACTCCGGGGGGCGCTCATGGAAGACAGCTGAAGTCTGTGAAGCGTCGGGCGCATACGTCTCCACCCGAAAATCGCGCCCCGTCCCCGGGTCCAGTTCCTCCTGGATGCGATGGCCACGGAGCATGCGCCCCGCGAGCAGGTGCAGGAACACGCGCGGCGCGAGCACGGCAGCCGCGGTCCACAGCGCCATGATCGTCATCTGCCAGAGTGCCGCCGGAAACGGGTCCTCCCCCGCCATGATCTGCCCGGTCATCATGCCGGGGAAGCTGACCAGGCCGACCGCGAGCAAACTGTTGACGCTGGGTGTGACCGCGGCCCGCAACGCCGTTGCCAGCTGCGGTGCCACCGAAGCGCGCCCCGAGAGGCCACGAAGCAGGCGGTCTTCGATCTCCGCCCGTTGCTCATCGAGGGAAGTCATGAAGCGCTCACCAGCGAGGGAGGTGGCGTTCATGGCATTGCCGGCCAGCATGCCCGCCAGCATGATGGCGTAGCGAGCCTCCAGCGTCGGCACACCCTCCGCAACCGCTCCGAGAGCGAACAGTGTCAGCCCGATCACCACGGGCAAGATCGAAACGACCGCAAACAGCCACAGCCCCAACCCGGGGCCGCGGCGAAGCACGCCGAGAGAGAAGAACGCCGCAAGGCAGCAAAGCACACACATGACGAGCAGCACCACGGCCTCGTGCTTGACCTCGAACAGTGGCACGAGCACGTATCCGATAATCGAGAGCTGCACGGCGCCCCGCACCGCGGCGTGGAGAAAACGGCGTTCGTTGCCCACAGCTGCAGAGCGCAACACCCACCAGACAACTGCCACAGGGATCAGGAGCAACAGCAATCCCGAGGCTGGAATGGTCGGCGCCTCGAGAAGCACGCGGCTCACGCGTCGCGCTCCGTTTCGGAGACAGCTGCGGGGATAAGGTCACGGGGGGGGCCCTCGCCATGCACCTCGCCGTCGTACATGACGAGGACGTGGTCCGCGGTCCTCGCCAGGAAGACCTCGTCATGACTGACCAGGAGCACGCCCCGTCCGGACGTAGCCTGTTCCCGAACGAGTTCGGCCAGTCGCTTGGCGGACGCCGCGTCGAGGCCTTCCGTGGGTTCGTCCAGGACCAGATAGTCCGGCTCTCCAGCGCACGCCATGGCGATGCGCGCGCGGCGCGCTTCCCCGCCTGAAAGGGACGTCCAGGTTTGCGAGATCACCTCCGAATCCAGGCCGAGCGCCTCGAACCAATCCCTGGCGGCCGCGACGGTAGGCACATCACCCGGCGTCCCATCAGGCAGACCCAGGCGTTGCGGGACCATGGCAACCCGTCTCCGAAACTCGGGGAGAGTGGAAGCCATCACGGCATCCCCGTCGATCCGAATCTCTCCCGCCGACCGCGCGTCCAGCCCCATCACCACCCGCAGGAGAGTCGACTTGCCGCAGCCGGATGGTCCGGTCACGCCGACGATGCCGCCGGGCTCCACGCGCAGCGACACATCGTGAACGAGCACCTTCACCTTCCCACTGATGGAGATGGCGCGAGCGATGGATATAGCCTCAAGGGACATGCTGTCGGACTTCCTTCGGATCGTTACTCTATAGGCACTTCCATGCAGGCACTCACCCCGCTCTCCTTCTTGTTCGTCGCCGCCAGCCTCCTCGGCCAGACGGCCACGACCCCAGAGCAAGACCCGGCCGTGGCCCTGGCGAAGCAAATCGCCCAAGAGGTCTCCCAGTTCCGTGCTCTTTCCTGGAAGCGCGAGGTCGACATCGCCTCCTATGACCTGGAACAACTCACCACGTTCGTCATGAAGGCCCTCGACAAAGAACTGCCGGACGCCCTCTCCGCCAAGGCGACCCGCGCGCTCAGGCTCCTCGGCCTCGTTCCTCCTGCGTACGAGTTCAAGAAGGGGCTGAAGGAACTCCTCGTGGAGCAGATCGGTGGCTTCTACGATCCCGAGGCCAAGCAACTGCGCATCATCAACCGTAGCGCCGCCAAGGACGATGCGGTCACCAAGATGGTCGAACGCCTGGGCCTCTCGGCCGAGGACATGGACCGGACCGTGATGGCTCATGAACTCGTTCACGCGCTACAAGACCAGCACTTCGACCTCGAGCGTCTGCCCCTTGACCGCACCGACGACGACGACCTCGTCGTGGCGGTAGCCAGCCTCGTCGAGGGTGACGCCACGCTGTCCATGATGGGCATGATGATGCCCGGAGCGAATGCCGACGCCCTCTTCGCTCGCGCCAAGCAACTCGCCCTCACGATCAAGCTGATGGGCGGGCTGTCTGGCCTCGCACCGGGCGACATGAAGGCGTACGAAAACGCCCCCGAGGTCCTGAAGGAACGGATGATGTTCCCCTACCTGGGCGGCCTGCTGTTCTGCCTCGAAGCAGGGCAAGAGGGCAAGGGCTTCAAGGGAGTCGATGCGGCCTTCGCCCTGCCGCCCTTGAGCACCGAGCAGGTGATCCACCCAGAAAAGCGGCTCGGCGGTGAACCCGACTGGCCCCAGGTCCTCGAGCCACGCTTTGACGCCGGCGCCTCGAGTCCGATCTACACAAACACAC
>JABSRK010000447.1 GCA_013213915.1 Planctomycetota bacterium | reverse complement strand
TGATACCGACCGAACATCCGGACATCGTCGCGTTGAAGATCCCGGTGCGGGTCGGCTCGCGGAACGAGGTCGAGGAAGGTCGATCCGGTTTCGCTCACTTCTTCGAACACATGATGTTCCGCGGAACCGACCGGTTCTCGGCAGACGCATACAACGAGGTGCTGAAGCGCGCTGGAGCCGATTCCAACGCGTACACGACGGACGACTTCACCAACTATCACACCACGTTCTCCAAGGCCGATCTCGAGACCGTTCTCGAGCTCGAGGCCGACCGGTTCATGAATCTCAACTACGCCCCACCCGCGTTCGAGACCGAGGCGAGAGCGGTGCTGGGCGAGTACAACAAGAACTTCGCCGATCCCATCAACCAACTCCTTGAGAATCAGCGCAACACCGCATTCTCGAAGCACACGTACAAGCACACGACCATGGGGTTCATCCGCGACATCGAGCGGATGCCGAAGATGTTCGACTACAGCCGGACCTTCTTCGACCGCTTCTACCGACCCGAGCGGACCACGGTCATCGTGGCCGGCGACGTGGACGCCCAGAATGTCTTTGCGCTGGTGGAGAAATACTGGGGTTCGTGGAAACCGGGGACCCACCAGGACGAGATCGCGACCGAGCCCCAACCGACGAACGCCGTGTACCACCATGTCCCGTGGCCCTCGCCCACCCAGCCATGGGTTGCCGTGGGATTCCACGGCCCCGCGGCGTCGGACGCGAAGCCGGACATGGCCACCATGGGTGTGGTCGCGGGACTGGCGTTCGGATCGAGCTCGGAGATCTACAAGCGCCTCGTCGTCGAGGAGCAGAAGGTCGATCAGTTGTTCGCGTACTTTCCTGACCGGCGCGACCCCTATCTCCTGACGGTGATGGCCCGCGTCAAGTCCAAGGCCGACGTCTGGTACGTACGTGACCAGATCCAGTCCACGTTCAACGGGCTGCGGAACCGGCCCGTAGACGCCGACAGGCTCGACGCCATCAAGTCGAACCTGCGCTACTCGTTCGCGAGCGGGCTCGACAACTCAGAGGCCATCGCCGAGGCCATCGTGCCCTACGTGGCGCTGTACGGCGACTGGTCAGCCATCAACCGGGTCTACGGGCTCTACGCCAAGCTCGACGCGAAGAGCGTCCAGGAGGTCGCCCAACGGTGGTTCCGCGACCAGCGCATGGTCGTCTCCACGGTCGCACACGGAGCACTCCCTCCGCAGCAGCGTCCGGTGGGAACGACGGAGGGGGCGGGCTCGGCATCCCGGGGATCGTGGATCAGCGAGCCGGTCGTCCAGTTCCTCCAGCCCACACAGTCACCGCTCATCGACATCCGCATCGTGTTCGACACGGGGGCGGCGGTGGACGACTCGAAGCCGGGCCTCGCCAACCTGACAGCGGCGGTCCTCTCACGCGGGGGAAGTTCGAAGCGGACATACTCCGAGATCCAGCGAGCACTGTTCCCCATGGCGGCGAGCTTCAGCGCCCAGGTCGACAAGGAGATGACGACCTTTATTGGACGGGTGCACAAAGACCACGCCGAGGAGTATTGGAAGATCGTGAGCGGGCAGTTGCTGGACCCCGGCTGGCGCAAGCAGGACTTCGAACGCGTGCGTAACAACATCGTCAACGAAATCCGCACCGATCTCCGCGCCAACAATGACGAGGAGCTCGGCAAGGAGGTCCTCTACGAGGCGATCTACGACGGCCACCCCTACGGCCACCTGGGCCTCGGTCACGTCGCCGCCCTCGAACGCATGACGGTGGAAGACGCCAAGGCACACTGGCAGCGACACTACGGGCCGCGCAAGGTCTGGCTCGGCCTCGCCGGCGGCTTCGATTCCACGTTCGCAAAGACGGTAGCGGCAGACCTGGCGAGCAAGCTCTCCAAGACGAGCGTCCACACCAGGCGTTTCGGCCGATCGCCCCGCGTCCTGCAAGGTCATCAGGTCACGATCGTGAAGAAGGACACGCGGGCTACGGCGCTCTCTTTCGGGTTCAAGATCGATGTGACCCGGAAGCACCAGGACTTCGCGGCGCTGTGGCTGGCGCGCTCCTGGCTGGGCGAACACAGGTCTTCCAACAGCCACCTGTTCCAGCGGATGCGCGAGATCCGCGGGATGAACTACGGCGACTACGCCTACGTGGAGTACTTCCCGCGAGGCATGTCCCAGTTCCACCCGGACGCCGGGTTGTGTCGTAACCAGCAGATCTTCCAGGTATGGGTACGCCCCGTGCCTCCGGAGCAGGGTGTCTTCGCCATGCGCATCGCGAAGTACGAACTCGACAAGCTCGTGAAGAACGGGCTGACGCAGGGTCAGTTCGAGTCGACCCGAGAGTTCCTGACCAAGTACCTCGCGGTGCTGGTCAAGTCCCAGGACCGACAGCTCGGGTATGCAATGGACAGCCGCTGGTACGGAATGAAGGACTTCGTCGGAACGATGCGCCAGCGGCTGGCGGCGCTCACCCTGGATCAAGTCAACCGGGCGATCAAGCGGCACCTCGCTCACGACCGGCTCCACATCGTCTTCATCACCAAAGACGCCGAGAAGCTGAAGAGCGTTCTCACGTCAGGAGCGCCCTCGCCAATCAGCTACACCAGCAAGAAGCCCCAAGGCATCCTGGACGAAGACAAGATCGTCGAGCGCTATCCCCTCGACATCGACTCCCGGAACGTGCGGATCGTGGATGTCTCGGAGGTCTTCGAGAA
>JABSRK010000446.1 GCA_013213915.1 Planctomycetota bacterium | reverse complement strand
GACCAATGGGGGAAACAACAGTGCGCTCTCGCCTGTCGAGCTTCAGAGACCGAATGCCTACTGCGACCGCAGGCCGCGTGGCCCTCGTTCTCCTAGGTGCGTTGTTCATTTACGCTTGCAGCGACGATCTCTACGGGCGCCTTCCCGATCCCGACGAGTGGACCGAGCCCAAAACTCCACCGCGACTTCCAGACGCGGGCGCCTTCGCGCCGAAGGTCCTGAACGACACGACGAAGATCCGCGCATACGTCGAGGAGTTTCCGCGGGATGCATACGTCATCGCCTCGATCTCCGGCTTGGGTCGTTTCTATATCGACACTGACGAGGACGTCATCAAAGGTAGGTTGGCTAAGGGGGAACCCTGGGAGAAAACCGTCACCAAGAGGATCCTCGATCAGATACAGCCTCACAGCGTCGCGCTCGACGTGGGCGCGCACATTGGAACGCACAGCATCCTGATGGGCCAGGCCGTGGGTCCCTGGGGCCGCGTATACGCCTTCGAGCCACAGAGGAAGTTATTCCGAGAACTCGTCCAAAACCTCCGTCTCAATGGACTCGATAACGTCGTCCCACTCCGATACGCGTTAGGGACTGGCCCCGCGCGGATCATCGAGATGAACGTCGCCACGGAAAGCAACGAAGGGGGCACCGCGGTGGGCACCGGCGGGGATCCCGCGGAGTTGAGATCACTTGACGACTTCCGTTTCGAAGACGTCTCGCTCATCAAGATCGATGTCGAGGGATTCGAAATGGAGGTGTTGCGTGGCGCCCTAGAGACCATCTCACGAAGCCGACCCGTATTGATCATTGAGATCCACGGTGCCAACGGTACGGCGGACCAGCAAGCCCGTTACAGGGCCACGCAGGACTACGTTCGTGGTCTTGGGTACAGGCCGGTGTTAATCAGACACGCGGACTGGCTGTTTCTCCCCGAGGGATAGGGAGAGTCCCCCGCCCCAGGCCCCTACCCCAGCCCTAAACCTCCTTCGATCCAACAGCACGCCCGTACCCGGAACCCGGCCCGAGGCTCAAAGCCCGCTGTTCCTCCCATCCTGACTGCAGAAGAGCCCCGCGATTCCGCGACCGGCCCATCATCAGGAGGGACCGGTGCTAACTGCGGCTCGCGATGTCCCCACGGCCTTAGCCCAGGTTCCATTTGGCAGAACACTCGCTACCGGAACCTGAACCCAGGCCCAAAAGCCCGCTTATTTCTCCTGTCCTCCGCGGTTGCGCCGACGAGGGGGGCGGCCGGAACGACGGCGATCCCTAATAGGAAGTTGAAGGTCGTCCCACCGATTCCACCACCTGCAACGACAGTGCACGTCCCGTCTGATGGGTCGATCCGATAGAGGTCTCCCGCGAGGTCGAACGGGTCTGCGAACAGAAGATTGCCGCTCGCCTCTACAGCGATGCGTGCCGCGCCAGCGCCAGCACTAGCAACTCCCGGGCAACTGCTCGTATTGGCAATCAAGGCAGAGGCACCAGAAGACGGGTCCACCCGTACCAACTCAGGATCATTGACCGGGCCGTGCAGAGCAACAATATCCCCAGGACTCAGCACGACAGCAGACGCCGGGGTCCCGAGCAGGACGAGGCCGAAGGTGATCATCAGAATGCGGGCAAGCAGCTGCATGGTTCCCTCCGTGCTCACCCCCAGGAGGGATCTTACACCTGGCACGAGGGCGTCTGACGGCTCCGCAGGCGAACTCAGACGAGAACGTCTCTAAGCCCACTGAAGATCGGCGTATGCTTCTGGTCTGGAGGCTGGAGAAACGGATGGCTCCACGGATTGCAGCGGCAGTTCTCGGCGCGGTTTTCGGGCTTGCGACCTACTCGGCCCACGCAGCCTTGGTGCCGTCAAAAGCCTAGATGAGCAACGACGATTCACCCGGTGTCGTGGGTCGCTTCGACTTTCAGGGCAATCCCCTCGGGACCTTCAACAATGGTATCGGCGTCGAGGCGATGGCGGTGGTCGGCTCCGAGGTCTGGATGGGAAACCTGTCAGGACCGGTCAACCGGTATGACTTCCAGGGGAGCGCACTTGCTAGCTTCAATGCTGGAATCGGCATCGGTGCCATCGCCTCATTCTCATCCGTCCCCGAGCCGCCGACGTCGCTGCTCCTGACGGCAGCCGCCGGCCTGGTGCTCGTCGGGCGGAAGTCGAGGCAATTAGGGTCGGCATCGTCGAGAAGTCGGCTTGTGCCGCCGCTCAGGCGGTCGGCGCAACAACGGTCGGGCGCGCGCGCGTCACTTATACGCGTCCGGTCAAGCGGCGCCGATCCCAGAGATGCGAGACGCCCCTCCCGGCTCGCGACCCGGGTCGAGCTTCGCGTCGATCGCGCCGCCGCTAGAAGAGTTCAAGC
>JABSRK010000445.1 GCA_013213915.1 Planctomycetota bacterium | reverse complement strand
CGCCGCCGGGCCGTTGCCTCCATTGTGACGCACCAAAGACCGGGACGCCAGACCGGGCTACTTGTCCTTCGGCAGCCGGTACCGGAGTCGCTCCTCGGCGGTAAACGCGCGCGGCACCCTCTCGCGAGCGATTGGGAGCGGATCCACGGGCCCCCCCTGACCAGGTGCCTCGTTCTCACCCACCTAGATTGGCGCTTCTCCACTCTCATTCAAGAACCGGGCATCCTGGGAGATCTCACCCAGAAGCGCTGGTTCACGAATCGGCAGGGGTGTGCTGCATCCCGCGGTCGGTGAAACGCACCCTGTTCTGCCCGGAAAGAGGTTGGGATGGAAACCCCCGGGCCCCGGGTCCACAATGGCATTCATCACCCAACGGTCCCTCACCAGATTGGAGACTGGCCATGAGATCGGTGCTCGTCGTCTTCGCCCTTTCGCAATTGTTGGCCGCACAACCGAGCTACGTGTGGGATCTATCTGTCGTCCCGCAGACCGGCCAGTGCACCTCGTACCTGTTCCAGTCGGGCGGTGGCTACTGCGGCATCCCCATCGACGTCGGGGACTTCGATAACGATGGCAACCTGGACTACGCCATCACTCCGCTCCTCGCCGACAGCGGTCCGTACCAGAACCGCACCGACTCCGGCGAGGTCCTGATCATGAAGGGCAGCGGGTCCGTGGGCGGGGTCATCAATCTCCTCAACCCCTGGGAGTGGTCCAACGTGCTGTTGCGGGTGTACGGAGCCAACAACAACGACTTCGCGGGCACCGAACTGGTCGGCGCAGACGTCACGGGCGACGGCATCGACGATCTCGTGCTCAGCGCCATGGGCGCCGATCCCCAAGGGCGCAGTCGCGCGGGCTCGGTGTACATCATCCCGGGCGGGAGCGGGTTCACGGGGGTCATCGACCTCGCCAGCCCCCCGTCCTCGGTCACCGTGATCGAGGGAAGCAATTCGGTCGACCGTCTCGGCATCTGGATCGCCGGCGGCGACATCAACGGCGACGGCGTCACAGACGTCATCATGGGGGCGGATGGGGGCGACGGCATCAGCAACAGCAACCAGAACCGCGGCGAGGTCGTGGTGCTGTTCGGCGGCGGCAACTGGCCGGCGACCATCGACCTGGCGAACCCGCCCACGGGCGTCGCGCTCACGACCATCTATGGCGTGGACAACAACGATCACGTGGGCACGACCTTGCTGGGGCGGGACATCGACGCCGACGGCTTCGACGAGCTGATCATCTCCGCCGCCATGAACCGGGCGGGCGCCGCCAACACGGGCTCCGGCTACACCGGCGCCGACGGGCCTGGCAACACGCGCAGCAACTGCGGTGACACCTACGTCATCTGGGGTCGTCCCATCTGGCCCGCGGTCATCAACCTCGCGAGCCCCAGCTCCAGCGCCCCCAACCTCACCACCATCTACGGAGCCGACAGCGGCGACGTCCTGGGCGAGGAGATCAAGGCGGGCGACTTCGACGGAGACGGCTACAACGACATCGCCTTGGGCGCGCTCACCGCCGACGGGCAGAACAACTGCTGCAACTGGGCTGGAGAGGCCTTCATCGTCTACGGGGGGAACTGGCTGCGCAGCCAGACCCTCGATGCTCGGAACTTCCCCGCGAACACCTCGACGATCTACGGAGCAGGGTCCAGCGAAATCTCCGCGGACTCGGTCTCCTCCGCCGACGTGAACGGAGACGGATGCGACGACATCTGCATCGGCTCCCCGTACCACAACGTGGTCCGGCCGAGCGGCACCGCGAATCGCGCGGGCCAGGTGGACGTGGTGTTCGGAAGCCCGGTACGCTGGCCGAGTCAACTGGTCCTCGGTGCGCTGCCTCCGGAGATCGTCTCTCGCGTCATCCAGGGCGTCGATACCGACGACTTCACCAGCTACAGCATGGAAGCAGGCGACTTCGACAACGACGGCTTTGGGGACGTCTTCCCCAACGCCATGCGCGGTGATGGCTACAACAACGCCGCGTCCAACGCAGGTGAGATCAACATCGTCTCCGGACGTATCCTGGCCCGCGGCACGACGACGCTCGGAGCCCGGCCCCACATCGGCACGCCGGTTCCGTTCAACGCCCTCGCCGAGCCAGGCGCCAACTACGTGGCGGCGTTCGCCACCACCACCACGCCGGCGCAATCGCTCCCGGGGGGACAGTCCGTGGCGCTGGCCAACGACTTCCTGTTCACCCTGTCCACCGCACCCGGATCCAGCCTGTTCTTCGGCATGGCCGGCACCCTGGACTCGCAGGGACGTGGCCAGTACGGCGGAGCCATCCCAAACGACCCGGCGCTCATCGGCCTCCAACTGTTCACCGCATTCGCCACGTGGACCGCCCCGCCCCTGTCCTTCCCCACGGTCTCCCAGGTCACTGCGTTCGTGATCGAACCGTAGGATCGTCCGATCGGCGCGACCACGCCCGGCGGCGCCC
>JABSRK010000444.1 GCA_013213915.1 Planctomycetota bacterium | reverse complement strand
CGGCAGTTCCTGCTGACGCAGCATGCCCGCCAGGGCGGCATACGCACCGTCGATCGGGACATCGTAGATCGCACGGGAAGCCGCCGTCGCGACGTAGCCGTCGGCGTCCTTCAGAAACTCCGAGACGCGGGTGTCCTTCAAGCGACGGAGCGCGAGCACGGCCACCAGCCGGGCCGCAGGTGATGCGTCGTCCTTGCACGCGAGCAGTGCATCGGCGTCGCCGATGCGCACAAGGCCCATGATGCACGCGTGACGGAGGTAGACATCCTTGTCCGCGTTCTCTCGGGCAAGCGCAAGCAGGTGGGGGACGTCCCCCTTGCTTCCAAACCGGCCCAGGTTCAACGCAGCGAAGTAGCGCACGCGCGGCGACTGGTCCCCGAGCCCCGCCCTCATGACCGGCGCATGGTCGACGTACGCATTCGGATGCTCTCCGAGGAGCTTGACGACCTGTGCGCGGATCTCCGCGTCGGCGTCGCTCGCGAGGGGCGCCATCTCGGACAACTGCATCAGCCCGAACGAGTCGCGGCGGGCAATCTGCCCGAGGCCCCAGAGCGCGTGGATCCGAGCGAGCCGGCCTTCGGATTTGTTCTGCGCGATGGCCTTCATGAAACGAATGCTCTCGCCGCCCCGGTTCACGAGTTCGTATTGGGCCTCGAGCCGCACTCGCCGGTCGGGGTTGCCGAGCAAGGCCGCCAACGCCGGAACGGTGTGCTTGGACCAGTCGCCGCCGAGCAGTTTCGCCGTCGCGGCACCGGCCTTGCGGGCTTCGGCGTCCTTGTGCCGGAACGTGTAGATGCGCCCCTTCCCCACGCCGACCCAACCGGCGACCCAGTCGCTCACGAAGAGCGTGCCGTCGGGCCCGAAGTCGCAATCGGTGGCCAGTGAGCCCCAAAGCAGGTGCTCGTTGCCGACGACCTTATATCCGGCGCCATCTGGTTCGAACTTGAACGACCAGATGCCAGAGTTCGTCCGGCCGCCGCGAAAGTCGCACATGAGGAATGAGCCGTCATACCTGGACGGCAATCCCGTCCCAGGGTAGCTCGTGAACCCTGAAGGGCCGGAGCCGATGTGCGTCAGCGGCGGGATGAGGAACGGCGCCTGTCCTTCGTGCCGTGTCTTCCACCAACCCTCGGACACCCAGCCACCGCGGTCGCCACGATACTGGAAGTTCATACGCCACCCGGTCTCACCGCCCTCGACCACGTACACGATGCGCGCCTTGTCCTCCGAATCGGAGTTGTTGTCGCCGGTGAAGAGGTTCCCCAGGTCGTCGAACGCGAGCTCCTGCGGGTTTCGCAGCCCCGTGGCGAACACCTCCAGGTTGGACCCATCGAGTTCGCAGCGGAACACCGCACCCGACCACGGACACTTCAGGTGCTTGCCTTCCCTGGTGAGGATGTTGTAGCCACGGTCGCCGATCGAGAAATACAGGCGTCCGTCGGGACCCATGACCAGCCCGTGCAGGTCGTGCCCGCGCAGCGCGATGCGGATGCCGTATCCCGAATGGAGGATCTCCCGTCGATCGGCGACGCCGTCGTCGTTGGTGTCGCGCAGACGCCACAGGTTCGGTATGCAGGCGTAGTAGACGTCCGACCCACGTGTGAGGATCCCCGCACCCGTCCCGTCCAAGATGTCATTGAAGCCATCCGCGAACACCTTTGACGCATCGGCCTCGCCGTCGCCGTCCCGATCCTCCAGCAGCGTGATGCGGTCATGGTGCTCCGTGAACTGCATGGCGTACTGGGGGCGATGCGTCAGATACATGGCCCGACGGTCGGCGAGCGTTTGATTCTTGAGATCGTCCTTCAGCCAGAACCCGAAGCTACGGTTGTCCGGAACGCCGCCCTGTTCTTGCCGATACGTCTCTCCGACGAACACCCGGCCACGGGCGTCGACCCAGAAGCAGACCGGGTTCGCGAGTTGTGGCTCAGCCGCCCACAGCCGAGCCTCGAACGCCCCGTCTATCTGGAAACCGGACATCTGACGGCGACCGTCCTCGGACGCCTTCGCGATGGCAGGCTCGTACTTGCGTTGAGCGACCGCGCCGGAGGCGGCGATCGCGAACAGGGTCAGGGCGAGCAATGTGCGTTTCATGGGAGTCCCGGATTCTATACGTCCCGTGGCCTCAACCGTACCGCGATGTCTCGCCGGTCTCCGCCCCCTTGAAAGAACAACCAGGGATCACGCGGTGAGGAGTTTGCGGTCCCGCGCTCCCTGCAGGCAGACGGTGGCCAGCATCACTCCGTTGAACAGCAGGATCTGCGACCAGAAGTACAGGTCCATGCGGCCCTGCAGAGCGAAGACGCAGGCGGCGATGACGTGCCAGTTCGGCCCCATGACGAACCAGCCCTTCATGGGCAGGCGGTTCAGCGACGCGTAGCGATCAGCGAACCCCGCCCCCGATCGCGCGGCCTCCATCTGCGGCGCGAGGGCCCGCCGGACGCGCGCCATGGACTCCTGCCTCCGTGCGTGGAGGACGTGCATGCCCATGAACAGGCGCGCGATCCCCGAGGAACGACTCCGGCGTTCCTCGACCTCTGCTGGCGTCTTGAAGCGATAGTCGTCCCGCTGGCAGGCCCAGTAGCGCCACTCCATCTTGTAGAAGTCGAGCATGGCGCTCTGACGACTGTGGCTGAAGCCGGCAACGCATCCAAGCACCCAAGCCCACGGACCCCAGGTCCCGCCGAATGCCGTCTCCTGGCCCCAGCTGCCG
>JABSRK010000443.1 GCA_013213915.1 Planctomycetota bacterium | reverse complement strand
GCGACGAACGCAAAGGCGATCCTCTACATGGCGCGATTCCGCGCCTACACCCTGGCCCAAGCCGAGTCGATGCCATCCCGGAAGCTCGGTCAAATCCGAATGGCGGTGCGTTTGCTGGAAGACGCCCAGGTCCGGCTAAAGGATGAGGTGACGTTGCCGTTGCTGCGAGCGATGATCCTCACGGCCCGGTGGGACGCAGCCGGTGAGTCCGGTGAGCAGGATGACCGGAGTTATGAGCGCCTGTACAAGAGTTGGGAAAAGTTCCGCGGGCGAACCCCGTACTCCGAGGCTGTGGATGCCATGGAGGACGCCCTGGCTCTCGCGCCGAACGCCCGGGTCGTGCGTCGCCTGCTGGCCGAGGTCCTGCGCTACCGCGCGATGGAATTGGCGCTTGGGGGAATCAAGCACGACGAGGCCCACCGACTCCTGCGACGCGCGGTGGCCATCGATGCTGGTACCCCAGGGGCCGGGGCGACGTTGGGTGCACGGCTGATTGTCGCGTGGGAGGCGGTGCTCGATGGACTGGCTCGATCCGAAGCGGATGCCTGCGGCCAGGGCCTGGACCGGCTCCGGCTGACCCTGGCCTCCCTCGATCGCCCCGGCACCGACGGTGACGTGACTGAAGAGATGCTCACTATCGCCATCCTCGCCCCCTGTCTGGAGTTAGGGCGAGGCGCCGTCACCCGTGGGCAACCGGGGGACGCCTTGTCCCTCATCGTTGCGATTCATAACATCCAAACCGCTATCGAGGAGCGACTTGCAGCGCGTGGCGGTTCGGGCAACAGGCAGAAGATCCGCGAGGATCTGAGGAGCCTCGCCGCCGGTCTCCTCGAGCGCGCGCCGCAGTTCAGCGACCGCATCCCGCCGTCGCTGCGCTGAATCTCCGGGGCGACGAACAGACGATAGCCTTCGGTTTCAAGAGTGGAAAGCGACACATGACCACCCTCTACTACGGGCTCGGCCTCGCCGGCCCTGCGATCGCGATCTTCTGGGCCCTGCTGCTCACGCGCAAGATCAGCGCGGCGGACCCCGGCTCGGAGAAGATGGTCAAGATCTCCGGGCAGATCCGCGCCGGCGCCATGGCGTTCCTGAAGACCGAGTACACCTACCTCGCGGGGTTCGTGGCCGTGGTGTTCTTGCTGCTCTGGCTCGGCTTGCCTGGGAACGGGTTGGGCACGGCTGTCAGCTTTGTCATCGGCGCATGCGCTTCCGCTTCCGCCGGATGGATCGGAATGCGTACGGCGACCACGGCTGCGGTACGAACGACCAACGCGGCACGGACGAGCCTGTCTGCCGCTCTGAGCGTGGCGTTCTCTTCCGGCGCCGTGATGGGGTTGATCGTCGTCGCCCTGGGCGTCGCCGGCATCACCCTGCTCTACTGGTACTTCGGCATGACCCAGGACGCCGCCAAAACCATCTTCGGCTTCTCGCTGGGCGCTTCATCCATTGCCCTGTTTGCCCGTGTCGGCGGCGGCATCTTCACCAAGGCGGCGGACGTGGGCGCCGACCTGGTCGGCAAGGTGGAGGCCGGTATTCCCGAGGACGACCCGCGCAACCCGGCGGTGATCGCCGACAACGTCGGAGACAACGTCGGTGATGTGGCCGGAATGGGGGCGGACCTGTTCGAGTCCTTCGTCGGGTGCATCATCTCTGCCATCGCCCTCGCCTGGGCGATGGAGGACGGCGACAAGTTCGGAGGGGACTTTGCGAAGACGTTCACCGATCCGGACAGCGGCGGCCGGATCACGCTCACGTTGTTCCCCGTGATTCTCGCTGGACTGGGAATCTGCTGCTCGGTCATCGGCACGCTGTTCGTCAAGACCGGAGACGAGTCCAAGATCCACCAGGCGCTCGAGCGGGGCCTGCTGGTGGCGTCGGTGCTGGTGGTCGGGGGCGCCGCGTTCCTGACGTCTCACCTTGGGTTGCCGTGGGGCGTGTTCGGTGCGGTGATCGTGGGGCTCGTCTCCGGCGTCGCCATCGGACGCATCACCCACTACTACACGGCCATGGAGTGCAAGCCGGTCCGCCACATCGCGGAGCAGTCCAACACCGGACCCGCCACGACCATCATCGCAGGCCTGGGTGTGGGGATGATGTCGTGCGCGCTGCCGGTCCTGGTCATCTGCGCGGCAATCTTCGGGGCGCATGAGCTCGCTGGCCTTTACGGCATAGCCATCGCCGCGGTGGGTATGCTCTCGACTCTGGGCATCAGCCTGGGCGTCGATGCCTACGGACCCGTCGCCGACAACGCCGGCGGCATCGCCGAGATGAGCGGGTGCGAGCCGGAGGTGCGCCAGCGCACCGACGCACTGGACGCGGTCGGCAACACGACCGCCGCCGTCGGTAAGGGGTTCGCCATCGGTTCGGCGGCGCTGACCGCCCTGGCCCTCTTCTCTGTGTTCCAGGGCGAGGGCTTCGCGGTGAGAGACGCGGCGGTGGAAGCCGCGCCGGCGGGGACAGAGGTGTTTACCGAGGACGCATTTAACCTCGGTCTCGACAACCCCCTCGTTCTCATCGGTCTCCTCATCGGCGGCATGCTCCCGTTCGTCTTCTCGGCGCTGACCATGAACGCCGTCGGGCGCGCCGCGAATCGCATGATCGAGGAGGTGCGCCGCCAGTTCCGGACCATTCCGGGGCTCATGGAAGGCAAGGCCGATCCTGATTCGGAGACCTGCGTCTCCATCGCCACTTCCGCTGCGATCAAGGAGATGATCGTCCCCGGCATTCTG